>JAKCCX010000058.1 GCA_021838715.1 Pseudomonadota bacterium
GACTGCGCCGACGCCGAAATCGGTCCCGACGCCGGATCGCCGATGATGTCGACCGAGATCCCCAGCGCCGTCACCCCTTGCGAAACCCCGGTCGTCGCGTTGTAGCCGCCCATCCACACATCGGCGCTGCGCAGCACGCCCCAGGTCCAGCCGTCGGCAAAGGCATAGCAATCGTTGATCGGCAGGCCGCCCGAGGATACCGGCGGCAGCGTCTGCAGGACGGTGGTATTCATCGCCGAGGCGAGGATGCGCAGTCCCACCGAGCCGGTGTCGACCTGGACATGGTCGATGGTCTGGCAGGAGCCGCTCGCCGGCGCAAGTCCCGGCGGACAGATCGTGACCGTGGTGTAGATCACGTCCTGCGCCGCGCTGATCGGCCCCACGCTGTTGTTGCTCGGGTAGTAGGCGCAGGGCCCGGCGTCGACGACCAGCGGCGCCACGTTACTGGCGGCGCTCGTCGGCAACGCGGGATCCTGCTGCGCCGTGCACTGCGTCACCATTGCAACCTGCGCCGCGCTCAGGGAAAAGAATCCGCTTCCCTGGGAGATCGACATCGACTGAGAACCGCCGCCGCCGCAGGATGCCAGCACCGCCGTCAGCGCGACTCCCAGCGCCACCGCCCCCAGCGCGGCCAGCCGCCGCGCGATGTGTTTTCCAGCCATGAATGGATCTACCAGATTGCAGCGGGATCGACCCCCGCCGGAAGGCCATCGATCAAATAGGCGTGCCCGTGCATGGCACCGGTATGCCCGGTGTTCTCCACCACGAGGCTCCCCGCTTCGGTACGGGCGTAGCCGCGGCCGTGCGGACCGCGCGGCGCGGCGACGTAGCCCGGAAAATAGCGGCCGAGCAACGGCTGCAGATCGGGCGGGGCCGGCCCCTGCCAGGCGACGCCGAACACCGTCCCGGCCGCCGACACGAACTCCCGGACCACGGTGCCCGAGGGCAGCGTCATCTCCTGCACGGTATAGCCCGCCGCGGTGCGGCTCTGCGGGCTCGTGGCATGCAACTTCATGCGGTCCGCCGCCACCGACTGCACGGTGTCGCCCAATGCCGCATGGGCCCAAGGGGCGACGCATGCGAATGCGACGCCCACGCACAGCGGCAACCCGCGATGCCGCCCACTCCGGAACGAAACGCCCACCTGCCCTCCTGACGGAAAGAATCCGCGGAAACAGGATATCACCGGCGATTCCCCGGCCCCGAACGGCACCCTGCCGGCCTGCGGCAATGTGCCGAACTAGGCGATTTCCAGTCGGTAGACGATCCGATCCCGCGCCGCGGATTGCCGATATAAATCCGGCGCCGGGGCGGCACGCCGCAACGGCCCGACTCGTCTTTCCCCAAGGAGTTTCCGGCATGGACACCGCCGCCCCCCCGCCGACATTGCTTGCCTTCGCCGGCAGCCTGCGACGCGAATCCCACCAGCGCCGCCTGCTGCGGCACGTCGCCGCCGGCCTCGCCCCCGGTTGCCGCGTCGCGTTCCTGGAGCCGGACCCGGTCCGGCTGCCGATGTTCAATCAGGACCTCGAAGGCGACCCCGGGATCCGCGCCGAGCTCGTCGCCCTGCATGCGCGGGTGGCCGCGGCCGACGGTCTGCTGATCGCCTCGCCCGAATACAACGGCGGCGTCGCGCCATACCTCAAGAACACCATCGACTGGCTGTCGCGCCTGCCGCGCATCGATCCCGCGTATGCGGACCGATGGGCGCTGCGCCACAAACCGGTGCTGCTGCTGAGCGCCTCCACCGGCTGGAGCGGCGGCCTGCTCGGACTGCAGAGCACGCGCGCCCTGTTCGCCTACGTCGGGGCGCTGGTCCACGCGGAGACCATCTGCGTCGCCCACGCCGACCATTGGCAGACGGCGGAGGGCTACGGTTTCGAACCCGATTTCGACGCCCACGTGCGGCGCGTCGCCAACGATTTCGTCGCCCTCGCATCGACGCTGCGCAAACCGCGCTCCGACGACTGAACCCCATGGCCCACCTGCTGCTCTTCGATCTTCCCGGCGGCAACGACTTCGGCGTCGTCGACGACGCCGTCGCCCTCGGACACCGCCTGACCCTGCTCACCGCCGACGCCGGGCATTACCAGCGTCTCGGCGATCCGGCCTGGCACCGGATCCAACGGGTGATCGAAGTGCGGCCATGGACCCCCACGCGCCTGCGCGACGCCGCCGCGGCCATTCATCACGAGGATCCGTTCGAGGCGCTGCTCTGCCTGATCGACATCCGCATCGTCGACGCCAGCGTGCTGGCGCAGGACCTCGGCCTGCCGTTCCTGTCCCCGGCCGCGGCGCGGCTGCTGCGCGACAAGGCGGCGGTGCGGTCGGCGCTGCGCGCCCATGGCATCCCGCAGCCGCCCTTCGCCGAGGTCGGCGGCGCCGCCGGGTTGCGCGCCGCCGTCGCCGACCTCGGCTTGCCGCTGATCGTCAAACCCGCCGACGGCTATGGTTCCCAGGACGTGACCCTGCTGCGCTCCGCCGGCGAGGTCGACCGGACCTGCGCCGCGCTCGAGGCCGCCGGCGACGGCGCCACGGATTACGGCTTCGGCGTCCGGGCCAGCCGGCGCCTGCTGGTCGAGCGCTACGTCGAGGGCGCCATGGTCGGCTGCGATCTCTTCGTGCGCGGCACCCGGCGCGTCTTTCTCGGCGTCAATGCCAAAGAACGCTTCGCGCCGCCGTCGTTCGCGTTCCGCGGCAGCTGCTTTCCGAGCCGGCGCCACGACGTCGCGATGCTGGAACGCCATGCCAACCGCCTGCTCGATGCCGTCGGCTTCGACTTCGGCGCCTGCCACATCGAGATGATCCTGGGTCCCGAGGGCCCCGTGCTGGTCGAGATCAATCCGCGGCTGGTCAGCGCGCAGATCCCTTTCCAGATGGGCTATGCCTTCGGACGGTCGATCTACGCCGAGCTGATCGGACTGCATCGCGGCGAGCCCCTGGACGACCTCGCCGCGCTGCGCCCGCAGGCGTTCAGCACCATCCGCTGGCTGGTTGCCGACACCGAAGGCATCCTGGAGGGGATCGACCTGCCGGCGGACGAAACCCCGGCGGTACAGCGCGTCGTGCTGCTGCGCCGCCCCGGTGACGCGGTCCGCCCGCCGCGGCACAACGGCGACCGCATCGGCTACGTCATCGCCACCGCCGCCCGCGAGGACGACGCCGATGCCGCCGCCGAAGCCTATCTGGCTGCGACCCGGATCCGGGTCGGAACCCCTGCTCCGATCGTGGCAGCCGGTGCCGGCGCACCGCCGATTCCGAGTAGGATGCAACTTTCGTAGCCTGGATCCCCCCACACCGACATGTCCCGCCTGCCGAGCCTCGACTCCCTTTTCGACGAACAGCGCCGCCTGCAAGCCGATGCATCGCGCATCCATCAGCGCCTGACCGAGATCAACCAGCAGATCCTGTACCTGCTCGCGCGCCATGCGCAGATGGAATCGCTGCGCGAGCGGCCGGTCACCGTCGTCTCGGAGAAAACCGCATCGCCGGCGGCGAAGGGCGGAAACGGCGCCGCCGGCGGTTCGCAACGGAGAAAGTGGTTTGCCCGCGGCGAAACCGCACAGTGGATCGGCCGCGTGCTCAAGGGATCGATGCGCCCCGGCGAGGTCGTCCATGCCGTGATGGAAGCCAAGGGATACGCCGGAACGCTGGCCGCGCCGGACCGGAAGAAGGCCGAGGCGGCCCTGCATCAGGCGATCATCACCGCCGTCCGGACCAAAATGCTGGTTCGCGACGCCAAGGGCTTCGTGCGGGCCGGCCGTTCCGCCGCAAAGTAAGCCGAGATCGGGTTGGTCCGCAAACCGGACCGATTCGGAGCCTGAGCGACACGACTCCCTTCACGCCGCTCAGGTTCTTTTTTTCCCGAACTCCTCCTCGATCTTCCGCCGATCCCAGCCCGGCGCGATCATCTCGATGAAGGCATAGACGAAGCCGCGCAGATACGCCCCCTGCTTGACGGCGAGCCGCGTGGTGTTCGGTCCGAACAGGTGGCCGCACGGGATCACCGTGAGGCCGTTCGCACTCCCGTTCCGATCGGTGGCCAGCCCCGCGACGATGCCCACGCCCAGGCCGGCCTGGGCATAGGTCTTGATGACGTCGGCATCGATCGCTTCGAGCACCACCGAGGGGTCGATCTCCGCATCGGCGAACGCCTGATCGATGCGGCTGCGGCCGGAGAAATGCGCCTCGTAGGTCACGAGGGGATGGCGCCCGAGATCCTTCAGCGTGATCTTCCCCGGATGGGCGGCAAAGCGCGCCAGCGGGTGCCCGGCGGGCACGACCGCGACGTGCTCCCAGCGGAACACCGGAATGGTGTCGAGTCCCGGTGTATCGGCCAGCGTCTCGGTGGCGATCCCGACATCGGCCTGGCCGCCGATCAGCATCGCGGCGATCTGCGGCGGGTTGCCCTGCAGCAGTTTCAGCCGCACCTGTGGATACTTGCGCACGAAACGCTGCACGACTTCGGGCAGGACATAGCGCGCCTGGGTGTGCGTGGTCGCCACCCGCAGCGTCCCCTCGGGGCTGCCGGCATAGTCGCGCGCGAGCTTCTTGAGGTTGTCGATCTCGCCGGCGATGCGCTCGGCGGCATCGAGCACCTGCTGGCCCGGCGGGGTCAGGCCCAGGATGCGCTTGCCGTGCCGGGCGAAGATCGAAACGCCCAACTCCTCTTCCAGTTCGATGATCGCCTTGGAGACGCCCGGCTGCGAGGTGTGCAGGGCGCGCGCCGCCGCGGTGAGATTGAGCTTCTGGCGGACGGCTTCGCGGAGGTAGCGGAATTGTTGCAGGTTCATGCGGTACCTCAATATCGCAGGGCCGAAATTGTGTCAAGGAATATGCTGCGGCGCGCAACCTCGGCGCGGGGTGCGCCGGTGCGCCCGCCGGATGCGCGGGATACAGGAATACACTTTCCCCGTCCCTTCCGATCCGAGGCAACGACATCGTGAACCGCGAACCCCTGCCCCCCCCGATGGAAGAGCAAACGATCTCGCTCGACGTGCTGCGCGAGAAGTACGCCAAGGGCGAGGAGCGGACCGCCGACGATATCCGCCGCCGGGTGGCGCGGGCGCTTGCCGCCGCCGAGGAGCCGGCGCGGCGCGCGGAGTGGGAGCAACGATTCTTCGACGCCATGGCCGCCGGGTTCATTCCGGGCGGACGCGTCAACTCCGCGGCCGGGACCGATCTCTCGGCGACGCTGATCAACTGCTTCGTGCAGCCCGTGGGCGATGCGATCAGCGGCATCCGCGACGGCGTCCCGTCGATCTACCTCGCGCTCAACCAGGCCGCGGAGACGATGCGCCGCGGCGGCGGCGTCGGCTACGACTTCTCCCACATCCGCCCCAAGGGCGCGCTGGTCCACGGCACGCACTCGCGCGCCAGCGGCCCGCTGTCGTACATGCGCGTCTTCGACAAGAGCTGCGAGACGCTGGAGTCGGCCGGCGCGCGGCGCGGCGCGCAGATGGGGATCCTGCGCTGCGACCACCCGGACATCGAAGACTTCATCCACGCCAAGCGCGACGGCTCGCTCTCGAACTTCAACATGTCGGTCGCGGTCACCGACGCCTTCCTGCGCGCGGTCGAGGACGACGCGGCGTTCGATCTCTGGCATGCCGCCGAACCCTTCGACCGCGACGCGGGCCGCCAGCGTCCCGACGGCAACTGGGTCTATCGCAGCGTCCGTGCGCGCGAACTGTTCGACCAGATCATGCATTCCACCTACGATCACGCCGAGCCCGGCGTGATCTTCATCGACCGCGTCAACGAGGACAACAACCTTTCCTACTGCGAAACGATTGCCGCGACGAACCCCTGCGGCGAACAGCCACTCCCCCCTTACGGCTGCTGCTGCCTGGGCTCGATCAACCTCACCCGCTTCGTGCTCGACCCATTCACCGCCGAGGCCGCCTTCGATCACGCCGCGTTCGAAGCGGTCGTACGCGCGGCGGTCCGGGCGCTCGACAACGTCCTCGACATCACCCTGTGGCCGCTGGCGGAACAGCAGGCGGAGGCGCGCAACAAGCGCCGCATCGGCCTGGGGTTCACCGGACTGGGCAATGCGCTCACCATGCTCGGGCTGCGCTATGACGGCGAGCCGGCGCGCACGAAGGCGGCCGAGATCGCGCAATGCATGCGCGATACGGCATACATGGCATCGGTCGAACTGGCGCGCGAAAAAGGCGCCTTCCCGGCCTTCGACGCCGATCGCTACCTGGCGTCGCCGCACTTCGCATCGCGCCTGCCGGCGGCGCTGCAGGCGGCGATCCGCACGCACGGCATCCGCAATTCCCATCTGCTGTCGATCGCACCCACCGGCACGATCTCGCTCGCCTTCGCCGGCAACGTCTCGGGCGGCATCGAGCCGACGTTTTCGTGGACCTACGTGCGCAAGAAGCGCATGCCGGACGGCAGCCGCCAGGAATACGAAGTCGAGGACTACGCCTACCGTCTCTACAAGCACCTCGGCGGCGACGCCGAGCACCTGCCCGAGAGTTTCGTCGGCGCGCTCGAAATGGCGGCCCTCGATCACATGCGGATGATCGCCGCGGTGCAGCCGTTCGTCGACGCGGCGGTCAGCAAGACCATCAATGTTCCCGAGGACTATCCGTTCGAGGAGTTCCGCGACATCTACCGCGCGGCGTGGAAGGCGGGGCTCAAGGGCATCACGACCTACCGGCCGAACCAGGTCACCGGCGAAGTCCTCTCGGTCGCCCGACAGGGCCTGGGATCGGCCGCCGGCTCGCCGGAGCCCGACGACGCCAACCGCCGCGTGCGGCTCGATTTCACCCCCGAACCGGCGCTGGCCAGCCTCAAGTGGCCGGGGCGCCCGGAACTCGCCGAAGGCAACCTCGCCTGGACCTACATGGTGGAGATCCCGTCGCGCCGCGAGTCCTTCGCGATCTTCATCGGGCAGACCGGCGAGCCGCCGCGCCCGTTCGAGGTCTGGGTCAACGGTTCGGAACAGCCGCGCGGCCTCGGCGCCATCGCCAAATCGCTGTCGATGGACATGCGCTCCGAAGACCGCGCCTGGCTGCGCATGAAACTCGACGCCCTCGCCAAGGCGCGCGACGAACAAGGGTTTTCCGTCGCCTTTCCGCCGCACGGCGATCCGGCATGGGTGGCGGGCGTCGTCGCCGCCTTCGCGCAGATGGTGCGCTGGCGGTGCGACCAGCTCGGCACCTTCGAGGACATCACCGGCCAGCCGACCCCGGTGCTGGACGCCCTCTTCTCGAAGAAGGAACCCAAGGCGGGGCCCTCGGGCACGCTGAGCTGGACGGTCGACATCAACAACCCCAACACCGGCGACGATTTCGTGCTCGGGGTCAAGGAACTGTCGCTGCCCGACGGCAGCCGGCGGCCGTATTCGATCTGGCTCGCGGGGGAATACCCCCGCGTGCTCGACGGCCTGTGCAAGCTGCTGTCGCTCGACATGCGCGTGATCGATGCCAACTGGATCGGCATGAAGCTCAGCAAGCTGCTCGATTTCGGCGAACAGAACGGCGATTTCTGGGCACCGGTTCCCGGCGCCGACCGCTCGGCCCTCTATGCCAGCACGGTCGCCTACATCGCGACGCTGCTGCTGCATCGCTACAAGGTGCTGGGCATCCTCGACGGCGACGGCCGGGCGATCCGCTCGGTGGGCATTCTGGCGATGCCCGAGATGCGCCAGACGGTGGAACGCGGCGCAGCGCCGATCAAGGGCGCGGTCTGCCCGTCCTGCGGCGCCGCCGCCGTGATCCGCCGCGACGGCTGCTCGTTCTGCACCGCCTGCGGCGAGACGGGGGCGTGCAGCTGAACCGCCGTTGTCATATGACACGGTCATAATACGCGCCGTTTTTCGTAAACCCCGTACGGGCCCGGTGCCCGAGAAACGGTCGTTCCGCCATGAACAATCCCGCCCCCGTGCGCAAGCTCGGCCCGCTGCAATGGCTGCTGCTTGCGATTCCCTGCATCGCCGTCCTCGCGGTGCCCTGGTTCAACCGCGTGGATCCCAAGTTGTTCGGCATCCCGTTCTTCTATTGGTGGCAGATGGCGTGGGTGCCGCTTTCGGGCCTGGCCATCGCCATCGTGTTCCGCAGCATCGCCCCGGCGCGAAAGGCGGACTGACCATGGACATGGCGGCAACCACGGTCTTCGTCGGACTGTTTCTGTTCATCACGGTCCTGGGTTTCCTGTCGGCGCGCTGGCGCCGCGGCGACATGGACCACCTGCACGAATGGGGGCTGGGCGGGCGCCGTTTCGGCAGCTGGATCACCTGGTTCCTGATCGGCGGCGACCTCTACACCGCCTATACCTTCGTCGCCGTGCCGGCCCTGGTATTCGGCGCGGGCGCGCTGGGCTTCTTCGCGGTGCCTTACACCGTGCTGGTCTATCCCCTGATGTTCGCGATGCTGCCGCGGCTGTGGGTCGTCTCCCACCGGCACAACTTCGTCACCGCCTCCGACTTCGTCGCCGGGCGCTACGGCAGCCCGGGCCTCGCATTGGCGATCGCGGCGACGGGCATCATCGCCACCCTGCCCTACATCGCCCTGCAACTGGTCGGGATCCAGGTCGTCATCGGCGGACTGGGCTTTCCGACCGCCGGACTGCTCGGCGAACTGCCGCTGCTGATCGCCTTCGTGGTCCTCGCGGCCTTCACCTACACCAGCGGCCTGCGAGCCCCGGCGTCGATCGCGGTGGTGAAGGATCTGCTGGTCTACGTCACGGTGATCGCGATGATCATCGTGCTGCCGGCCAAGCTGGGCGGCTTCGATCGGATCTTCGCCGCGATCCCGCCGGCGCACCTGCTGCTGCCGCCGGTGCACAACGGCAACCTGGGCCTGCAGTCCTTCTATCCGTCCCTGGCCTTCGGCTCCGCATTGGCGCTGATGTTCTATCCCCACGCCACGACCGCGGTCCTGGCGGCCAAAGGGCCGAACACGCTGCGGCGCAACTGGATCTGGCTGCCGGCATATTCCCTCGTGCTCGGTCTCATCGCCCTGCTGGGCTACATGGCCTACGCCGCCGGGATCGACAAGCTTCCCGACCTTGCCCCGTATTTCAAGCAGTACGGACCCCAGTTCGCGATGCCGGGTCTGCTGTTGCACTATTTCCCGGGCTGGTTCGCCGGCATCGGCTTCGCGGCGGTGGCCATCGGCGCCCTGGTTCCGGCGGCGATCATGTCGATCGCCGCGGCCAATCTGTTCACCCGCAACATCTACAAAGCCTATTTCCGGCCCGACTGCACGGTGCGCCAGGAAACCGACATGGCCAAGCTGGCCTCGCTGGTGGTCAAATTCGGCGCCCTGCTCTTCATCCTCTTCCTGCCGCTGCAGTACGCGATCCAACTGCAGCTGCTGGGCGGCATCCTGATCCTGCAGACACTGCCGGCGATCGTCGGCGGCATCTACACGCGCTGGTTCGATCCGAAAGCCTTGCTGGCCGGCTGGGCCGCGGGCCTGGGATGGGGGATCTGGGCGGCGTCGCTGACCGGATTCCGGAAGTCAGGCTATGCGCTGCACTGCGCCGGCCACGTGATCCCCGCGTACATCGGCCTCTACGCCGTGGTGATCAATCTCGGCGTCGCGGTCCTCGCGACCCTGGCCATCCGCGCCCTGGGCAAGGCGCACGGTCGCGACGTCACGACCGCGGCCGATTACGTAGGCTGAAGCGCAACCGCGCGGAGCCCGGCGAACGTCGGACTCCGCGCGTCACCGCGTCTCGTGAGAATAGCGGGTCAGGACAGCGGCACCGACCCGACGATTTTCCGTTCCCGCGTCCGATCGGCCGAAGACGGACGGGCCGCCGCACCCTCTTCGCCCAGCCGGAACAGGCCGACGGTTTCGTTGAGGCGCATCGCCTTTTCCCGCAGATCGTTGGCGGAGTCGGCCGACTGGCGGGCCAGCGCGGCGTTCTCGTGGGTCGACGAATCGATGTTCGCCACGACGTCGCTGATCCGTTTGAGGCCGATCTCCTGCTCCGCCGATGCGTGCGTGATCTCGTTGATCAGTTCGGAAACCTTGCGCACGCTGTCCACGACCTTTTCGATGGTATCCCCGGCCTCGCCGACCACCGATTCGCCGCCGGACACGATGCCGGCGGAGTCCTCGATCAGCGTCTTGATCTCCTTGGCGGCCTGAGACGAACGCTGCGCCAGCATCCGCACTTCCGAAGCCACCACGGCGAACCCGCGCCCCTGCTCACCCGCACGCGCCGCCTCGACCGCGGCATTGAGGGCGAGGATGTTGGTCTGGAAGGCGATGCTTTCGATGACCTGGATGATCTCGTTCATGCGACCCGACGCGCCGTGGATGTCGTGCATGCTCTGCACGACGCGGCCGACGGCCGTCCCGCCCGCCGTGGCGATTTCGCGCGCCTCGGCGGCGACCCGGTTGATGCCGCTG
>JAKCCX010000013.1 GCA_021838715.1 Pseudomonadota bacterium
CCGGCGTCCACATGTGCTCCTCGCCGCGCACCCGGAACGCGTATTCGCCGCCGGCATCGAGCATCGTCGCGAGCACCGGGTCGGCGCCGAACGCGGCCTTGTGCATGCGCACCGCCTCTTCCATCACGTCGAAGAGGCCGATGCCGCCCACTCCGCTGGGCGTGCCGCGGAAATAGCGCTCGACGAGGTCGCGCGAAAGGCCCACGGCCTCGAAGATCTGGGCGCCGCAGTAGGACATGTAGGTCGAGATGCCCATCTTCGACATGACCTTCTGCAGGCCCTTGCCGATCGCCTTGATGAAGTTCTTGACCGCGCGATCGCCGTCGACGCCGCCATCGGCGCCGGCCGGGAACATCGCGCGCAAGGTCTCCAGCGCAAGATAGGGATGCACCGCCTCCGCACCGAAACCGGCCAGCAGGGCGAAGTGGTGGACCTCGCGGGCGCTGCCGGTCTCGACCACCAGGCCTGCGGCCGTGCGCAACCCGGCGGCGACCAGATGCTGGTGCACCGCGCTCGTCGCCAGCAGCGCCGGGATCGCAACCCGGCCGGCATCGACGCGCCGGTCGGAAAGGATCAGGATGTTGTAGCCGTCGCGCACCGCGTCGACCGCTTCGGCGCAGAGGGACGCCAGGCGGGCCTCGACGCCCTGGTGACCCCATTCCACGGGGTAGCAGACGTCCAGTTCGTGGCAGCGGAATTTTGCCGAGGTGTACGCGGCGACGGCGCGGATCCGGGCCATGTCCTGCTCATCGAGGACGGGCTGGGCCAGTTCCAGGCGCATCGGCGGATTGATGTGGTTGATGTCGAGCAGGTTGGGGCGCGGCCCCACGAAACTCACCAGCGACATCACGAGCTGTTCGCGGATCGGGTCGATCGGCGGGTTGGTCACCTGCGCGAACAGCTGCTTGAAATAGTCGTAGATCTGGCGGTTCTTTTTCGACAGCACCGCGAGCGCCGCATCGTTGCCCATCGAACCGATCGGCTCTTCGCCGGCGGCGCCCATGGGCGAAAGGATGACGCGCAGGTCCTCCTGCGTGTAGCCGAACGCCTGCTGGCGGTCGAGCAGACTCGCTGCCGTGGCGGCGCCGACGTTTCCGGCATCGGCCGCGGGCAGGTCGTCGAGCTTGATCCGGACGCGCCGGTTCCACTCCTTGTACGGCTTGGCTGCGGCGAGCTGGCTCTTGATCTCGGCATCGTCGATGATGCGGCCGTGCTCGGTGTCGATCAGCAGCATCTTGCCCGGCTGCAGACGCCACTTCTTGACGATCTTCGACTCCGGAATCGGCAGCACGCCGGCCTCCGACGCCATCACCACCATGCCGTCGTCGGTGACGACATAGCGCGCGGGGCGCAGGCCGTTGCGGTCGAGCGTCGCGCCGATCCGCACGCCGTCGGTGAACGCGACCGCCGCCGGCCCGTCCCACGGCTCCATCATCGCGGCGTGGTACTCGTAGAACCCGCGCCGGCCTTCGTCCATCAGCGCATGCTGCTCCCACGCCTCGGGAATCATCATCATCATGGCGTGCGGCAGCGAATAGCCGGCCATGACCAGCAGTTCGAGCGCGTTGTCGAAGCAGGCGGTGTCGGACTGGCCTTCGTAGATGAGCGGGAACAGCTTCTTCAGGTCGTCGCCCAGCACGGGCGAGGCCATCACCCCCTCGCGTGCGCGCATCCAGTTGAAGTTGCCCTTGACGGTGTTGATTTCCCCATTGTGCGCGACCATCCGATACGGATGCGCCAGTTCCCACTGCGGGAACGTATTGGTGGAGAAGCGCTGGTGCACCATGGCGATCGCCGACACCACGCGCCGGTCGGCGAGGTCGCGGTAGTAGCTCCCCACCTGATCGGCCAGGAGCAGACCCTTGTAGACGACGGTGCGCGTCGACATGGAGACGACGTAGTACTCCTTGCCGTGCTGCAGGTGCAGTTCCTGGATCCGGTGGCTCGCGGCCTTGCGGATGATGTAGAGCTTGCGTTCCAGGGCGTCGGGCACCATGACGTCGGGGCCGCGCCCGATGAAGATCTGGCGGATCACCGGCTCGCGTTCCCGCACCAGCGGCGACATCGGCATCTCGCGATCGACCGGCACATCGCGCCAGCCCAGCACGACCTGCCCCTCCGCGCGCACCGTGCGCTCGAGCTCCTGTTCGCAGGCGAGGCGGGAAGCGCGCTCGCGGGGGAGGAAGATCATGCCGACGCCGTATTCGCCGGGAGGCGGCAGCGTCACGCCCTGCGCCGCCAGTTCCTCGCGATAGAACGCGTCCGGGATCTGGATGAGAATGCCCGCGCCGTCGCCGAACAGCGGGTCGGCGCCCACCGCGCCCCGATGATCCAGGTTGCGCAGGATGTCGAGCGCCTGCAGCACCAGGCTGTGCGAACGCTCGCCGCGAATGTTGGCGACGAAGCCGACGCCGCAGGCATCGTGCTCGTTCGTGCGGGCATACAGCCCCTGCGCCTCGGCCGTGTCACGCGCGTGATCCAACTCCGCCGCCGACCGCGGCTGTCCCGGTTGCATTGCTTCCATGTCCCTCGTCCTTCTCCGCCCGATACCCCTGCGCCCTGCGCGGCGCCGCGAACGGGTCGCCGACGCCTTCCGGGCAATCATCCAGGCAATCACCCGGCACTCTACTGCAAGGAGGGGGCCCGGGCAACGGAATAAATTGGGGTCAGAGCCTAATTAACAGAGCAAGCGGAACCGGATTTGCAAATAAGGGACAGATCAACTCCGGTAGTCGGCGTTGATCGACACGTACTCGTGCGAAAGATCGCAGGTCCATACCGTGGTCGCGGCATCGCCGCGCCCGAGGTCGACGCGCACCAGGATCTCCGCCCCCTGCATGACCCGCTGGCCATCCTCCTCCCGGTAATCGGGATGACGGCCACCGTCCCGCGCCACGGCGACGTCGTTCAGGAAGAGCTGCACCCGATCGCAGTCCAGATCGGCGATCCCCGCATTGCCGATGGCGGCCAGGATCCGACCCAGATTGGGGTCGGACGCAAAGAACGCGGTCTTCACCAGCGGCGAGCGCGCGATCGAATTGGCCACGGCCAAGGCCTCGGCCTCGGTCCCGGCACCGGCCACCGTCACCGTGATGAACTTGGTTGCGCCTTCGCCGTCCCGCACGATGGCCTGAGCCAGCGCCTGCGCCACCCGCACGATGGCGGACTCCACCGCCGCCAGACGCGGATCGGCTTCGGAATCGATCGGGGCCAGCGCCGCCTTGCCGGTGGCGATCACCACGAACGAGTCATTGGTCGAGGTGTCGCCATCGACGCAGATCCGATTGAACGAGCGGTCGGCCACGCGACGGGCCAGGCCCGGCATCAACGACGGGGCGATCGGCGCGTCGCAGGCAACATACCCGAGCATCGTCGCCATGTTGGGGTGGATCATGCCTGCGCCTTTGGCAATGCCGGTGACCGTGACCACGGTCTCGTCCACCGGAATCCGCATCGATGCCGCCTTGGGTACGGTGTCGGTGGTCATGATCGCTTCCGCCGCCGCGAACCAGGAATCGGCCTGCAGGCGTTCCGCCGCATGGGGCAGTCCGTCCAGGAGACGGTCCATCGGCAGCGGCTCCATGATGACGCCGGTGGAAAACGGCAGCACCTCCTCCGCGCGGCACCCGAGCAGCGAGGCTGCCGCCGCGCAACTGTGCCGGGCGTCGGCAAGGCCGGAATCGCCCGTTCCGGCATTCGCGCAGCCCGTATTGACGACCAGCGCCCGCGGCGTCGCGCGCGCGAGATGCTCCCGCCCGACCAGCACCGGCGCGGCACAGAAGCGGTTCTGCGTGAACACGGCGCCGACCGCGGCGCCTGCGGCGATGCGGATCAACAACAGGTCCTTGCGGCCGGCCTTGCGGATGCCGGCCTCGGCCCAACCAAGCTCGATGCCCGGAACGGGAAGCAGATCGGTCGGAACGGGAGCGGAAAGGTTCACGGACACGGATATCTCCAGCAGGGTTCAATCGGGTCTGGTTCGGGGCTCTGGTTCGGGGCTCTGGTTCGGGACTCTTCTGCGCGCCCTCACCCCAACCCTGTCCCGCGAACGGGAAGAAAAACCCCGCGGACGCGCCACGGGGCACAAGAGACGCGAAACGTCAGGCGAGTTTGCCGTGGCATTGCTTGTATTTTTTCCCGCTGCCGCAGGGGCAGGGGTCGTTGCGGCCGATCTTGTCGGCGGCACGGCGGAATGTGTGTCCGGAGGCTTCATTCGAACCGGCAGGCGCTGCCGACAGCAGCGCCGCGGCTTCCGCCTCGGCATCGCCGGCCCCGATCGCGGCCATCGCCGCGGCGAAGTCGGCGTGCTGCGCCTGGGCGCGACCGGCGCGCAGTTCGGCTTCGCGTTCGATCTGCTCCTCCGTGCGTTCGATCTCCTCGGCGGACTGGATCTGCACGTGCATGAGCACCCGCACCACCTCGCCCCGCACGCGATCGATCAGCGCTCCGAAGAGCTCGAAGGCCTCGCGCTTGTATTCCTGCTTGGGCTGCTGCTGCGCATACCCGCGGAGGTGGATTCCCTGCCGCAGGTGGTCGAGGGCGGAAAGATGCTCGCGCCACTGCTGGTCGAGGGTGCTCAACATGATCGACCGCTCGAACCCGGCGAACGCCTCGCGATCGACCAGCGCCAGTTTGGCGTCGTAGACGGCATCGGCCGCCGCGAGCACCCGCTCGATCACGGCGTCGTCATCGATCTGCTCCTCTTCGTCCAGCCAGCGCGCGATCGGCAGGGAGATCTGCCAGTCTTCCGCCAGCGCACGCTCCAGTCCCGCAACGTCCCACTGTTCTTCGACGGTGTCGGGCGGAATGAACCCCCGCACCAGATCCGTGAAGAGGCCGTGGCGAAGGTTCGCCGCCATCGCACCCACATCCTGGGATTCCAGGATCTCGTTGCGCAGCCGATAGATCTCCTTGCGCTGCTCGTTCGAGACGTCGTCGTAGTCCAGCAACTGCTTGCGGATATCGAAGTTGCGCGCCTCGACCTTGCGCTGCGCCGTTTCGATCGAGCGCGTCACCATGCCCGCCTCGATGGCTTCGCCCTCGGGCATGTTGAGCTTGTCCATGATCATGCGCATGCGGTCGCCCGCGAAGATGCGCAGCAGCGGGTCTTCCATCGACAGGTAGAAGCGCGATTCGCCCGGGTCTCCCTGCCGGCCGGAACGCCCGCGCAACTGGTTGTCGATCCGACGCGACTCATGGCGCTCGGAGCCGATGATCATCAGGCCGCCCGCGGCCAGCACCTGGTCGTGCAACTGCTGCCACTCGGCACGCAGGCGCGCCGCGCGCTCCTGCGCCGCGGCCGGGTCGAGCGACGGATCGCTCTTCGCCGCCTCGACCTGCTTCTCGACGCTGCCGCCCAGCACGATGTCGGTACCGCGGCCGGCCATGTTCGTCGCGATGGTGATCATCCCGGGGCGCCCCGCCTGCGCGACGATGTCGGCCTCGCGCTCGTGCTGCTTGGCGTTGAGGACCTGATGCGGCAGCTTTTCCGCCTGCAGCAGGCCGGCGATCAGTTCGGAATTCTCGATCGAGGTCGTGCCCACCAGCACCGGCTGGCCGCGTTGGTAGCACTCGCGAATGTCGGCCAGGATCGCGTTGTACTTCTCGTGCGCCGTGCGGTAGATCTTGTCCTGCCGGTCGATGCGGATCGCGGGACGATGGGTCGGGATGACAACGGTTTCGAGCCCGTAGATCTCCTGAAATTCGTAGGCCTCGGTGTCGGCCGTTCCGGTCATCCCCGCCAGCTTGCCGTACATGCGGAAATAATTCTGGAAGGTGATCGATGCGAGGGTCTGGTTCTCCTGCTGGACCGCCACCCCCTCCTTGGCCTCGACCGCCTGGTGCAACCCCTCCGACCAGCGCCGGCCGGGCATCAGGCGCCCGGTGAACTCGTCGACGATGATCACCTCGCCGCCCTGCACCACGTAATGCTGATCGCGGTGAAAGAGGTGGTGCGCCCGCAGGGCCGCATTGAGGTGGTGCATCAGCATGATGTTGTGCGGCGAGTAGAGGCTCTCGCCCTCGCCGAGCAGACCGCGCTGGGCCAGGATGCGCTCGACCTTTTCGTGGCCGCCTTCGGAGATGTGGATCTGGTGGCCTTTTTCATCCACCCAGAAATCTCCCTCGCCCTCTTCGGATTCCTGCCGCGTCAGCAGCGGCGGAATCTCGTTGACGAGCCGATACAGATCGGTGTTGTCCTCCGACGGACCCGAAATGATCAGGGGCGTACGCGCTTCATCGATGAGGATCGAGTCCACTTCGTCGACGATCGCGAAGTTCAGGCCGCGCTGGCGGCGGTCTTCGATCCGGTACTCCATGTTGTCGCGGAGATAGTCGAAGCCGAACTCGTTGTTGGTGCCGTAGGTGATGTCCGCGGCGTAGGCGCTGCGCTTGTCGCCGCCGTCCTGCTGGCTCAGGATCACCCCGACGCTCAGGCCCAGGAACCGATAGAGGCGTCCCATCCATTCCGCATCGCGACTTGCCAGGTAGTCGTTGACGGTGACCACGTGCACGCCCTTGCCGGTCAGCGCATTGAGATATACCGCCAGGGTGGCCGTGAGGGTCTTGCCCTCGCCGGTGCGCATTTCGGCGATCTTGCCCTGGTGCAACACCATGGCGCCGATGAGCTGGACATCGAAGTGCCGCATGCCCATGACCCGACGCGACGCCTCCCGGACGACCGCGAACGCCTCCGGCAACAGATCGTCCAGCGACTCGCCGGCCGCATGGCGGGCGCGGAATTCCCCGGTCTTGGCGGTGAGCTGCTCGTCGGTCAGCGGCGTAAGCGTGGACTCGAGCGCATTGATGCGCGCGATGGATTTCTGGAAATCCCGCAGCAGCCGCTGGTTGCGACTCCCGAAGATCTTGGTGAGGAATGTCGAAAACATCGCGTGCCAGCCTGATCGGTGGCGCGGAGCGCATCCCGGCGAGCAAGGGCTCCACCGGTCGCCCCCGCGTCCGGGACGGAGGAAAACGAGGGATTATAGGGGCAGGGCAATGCCGCCCCCGCGTTTCCGTCCGGGATCTACTGGACGCTCACCGCTTCGGCCGGGCGCATGACTTTGGCGCGGACCCAATGGCGCCCCTTGCCCCGGAAGCCATGCTGCAACGCGGCCAGGTAGCGCGTCGGATCCTGCGGCACCTCGTGGATGCGCACCTCGAAATGCAGATGCGGTCCGGTCGAACGGCCGGTCGAGCCGACCTCGGCGACCTCCTGCCCCTTGCGGACGATGTCGCCGACCTTGACGTCGAGCCGGCTGGCGTGGCCGTAGAGGGTCGACAGGCCGTTGCCGTGGTCGATCTCGACCATGTTGCCGTAATCGGGGGTGCGCTGGGCGCGGACCACGACGCCACCGGCGGCAGCCAGGATGGGCGTGCCCTTCGGCGCGTCGAAGTCGATGCCCGGATGCAGGGACCAGCGGCCGGTGAACGGATCGAGGCGCTCGCCGTACCCCGAACCGATATAGCCGGTGCGCACCGGGGTTCCATGGGGCAGCAGCGCATCGCTCGCCTGATTCGCCACCAGTTCCGACTCGACGACGCGGAGGTAGTCGGAGCGCTGTTCGACCTGCCTGTCGACGCTCGCGACCTGCTGCTGCAGCTCGCCGATGCTCACCTGCCGTGCGCCGGGATCGATGGGGCCGCCCTCGCCCGGCAGCTCGCCGAAGCGGAAGGTTTCCGGATTGATGCCGGCAAGCTTGGAAACGCGCTCGCCCAGGGCGTCGAGGCGGAGCAGCTGGGCCTGCATCGTCCCCACCATCTTCGCCATCGCCGAGACCTTGGTTTGCGCCGTCATCTCGTCGCGCTGGATCTGGTCGTGGGCCATGAACGAAACGAGGTTTCGCACGTAGGGAATGTGCCCGGTGACCGCCAGCCGGACCGTCACCGCGAAAATGACGGCGGTCGTGGCGAAGACCAGGAAACCGAACCCGGCAAACGCGGCGAAAAACCCGGTGCGGGTGAGATGCACCGTCCGCGCGCGCGACAAACGCCGATCCACGAAAATAATCTGCACAATCCCTCCCCACGCCGGGCATGACCTGCTCGGCTACGATTGTTTTCCGTTATACGGACCGGCCCGCCCCGTTCCAACCCCTCGAAACCGGCAAGCCCATCGGATGAACGTACCCTCCCGCCGCCTGGACCGCATTCTCACCGACCATGCGGTCACCGCGTCGCTGCTGGCCCGGGTTGCCGCCGGACAGGCCGCGGCGCAGGCCATCGCGCCCCTCCTGTCCGAACTGCTCCCGGGTTTCGACCCGCTTCGGCCCGGCGCCTGCGACGTGCGCGGACGCACCCTGCGGATCTGGCTGCGCTCGAATGCGCAGTCCACGAAGTTGCGGCAAGCCAGCCCGCGCCTGATCGCAACCCTACAGCAGCGAGGGTTGGACATTAGCGAAATTCGCTTCGGGATTCAACCGCGGAATCGCCCCGGGTCGGCCGCGCCCTCGCCGGGCGAGGATGTGCAAGCCCGTGCGCAGCGCCAGCGCAGCCTCCAGAATGCACTGGCGTTTTCGGAGAAGTTAGCGCCCACACTTCACGACGGAACCCTGCGGGAATCGGTACGCAGGCTACGCCGGACGGTCGAACGGCGCCTCGCCGAAACCGGCACGGCGGAAAAAGGCTAGCGCGTCGCGCGAGGATCCGATCGCGGCGATGCCCGCCTAGGCCGCCGATCCCGCAGGGCGGAACGCGCGCGGGGCCCGACTGGCATCCTCGAAGCGGACGATCTCGTAGGACTCGGGGTCCGCCAGCAACGCCCGCAGCAACTGGTTGTTGAGCGCATGGCCGGAGCGGTGCGCGCGATATGCCGCCATCAGCGGGTGCCCGAGCAGGTACAGGTCCCCCAGCGCATCCAGGATCTTGTGCTTGGCGAATTCGTCGCCGCTGCGCAGGCCGTCGGTGTTGAGGACCCGATACTCGTCCATCACGATCGCGTTCTCGAAACTGCCGCCGAGCGCAAGACCCGCCGCCCGCAAGGCCTCGACCTCATTGACGAACCCGAACGTGCGGGCGCGCGACACCGCCGCAACGTAGTCGTCGCGATCGAAATCGACCTCGACGTCCTGCGTCGTCGAATCGATCGCCGGGTGGTTGAAATTGATCGAAAACCGCAGCTTGTAGCCGAAATGCGGCTCCAGCCGGGCCCACTTCGCCTGGTCGCCGCTCCCTTCCCGCACCTCCACCGGCTTGCGCACGCGCACGACGCGCCGCGCCGCCGCCTGTTCGGCGATGCCCACCGAGCGGATCAGGAACACGAAGCTCGCCGCGCTCCCGTCCATGATCGGGATTTCCGCCGCATCGACGTCGACGTAGCAGTTATCGATTCCGAGGCCGGCCAGCGCGGACATCAGATGCTCGACCGTGGCGATGCGGACGCCGCCCTGGTCGAGGGTCGATGCCATGCGGGTATCGCCGACCGCCATCGCGGACACGGGGATCTCGACCACCGGATGGCAGTCGGTCCGGCGAAAGACGATGCCGGTGTCCGGCGGGGCGGGACGCAGGACCAATTCGACCCGCGTTCCGCTGTGCAGGCCGATGCCGACGGTGCGCGCAACGGCGCGTAATGTATGTTGTGCAACCATGTTCGGGCAGAATTCTATCGTCCGCTTTTCCAGGAACCCGCATATGCCTTTGTTACGGAGCGTTTCTTCCTCATTTTTCCCGACGCGCGCCGGGATCGCCGGGGCTCTGGTGGCGGCGCTCGCCGCCATCGCGCCGATGGCTCCCCCGGCATTCGCCCAGACGCCTCCCTCCCCGCGCGCCGCCGCGCCGCTGCCGCTCACGACGACGGCGCAACTGCTCGCCGGCGTCATGCCCCAAGGGAAGTTCGCGGCGAATCCCGTCGTCGCGGACATCGTCGGCGGAGCGGCCTGGCGCGCGCATCGCGCCGCCGCGCGGGCGGGTGCCCGGCAACTGCGCATCCGCCTCGCGCACATGCATGCCTGGGAAGCGCGCCACCTGCCGCGGACCCGCGGCACCCTGCTCTATCCGTTCAGCGGCCCGGACCTGATCAACGCCTACGCCCTGTTCCCGGATGCCGACACCTACGTGTTCTTCAGCCTGGAGCCCGTCGGCACGGTGCCGGCGCTGGGCAGCCTGGACGACATCGGGCGTGCGACCCTGTTCCACGACCTGCGCGCCGCACTCAACGACTTCGTTGCGCTCAACTTCTTCATCACCCCCGACATGGCGGAGAAGCTGCAGACCGACTCCCTCGACGGAACGGTGCCGATCCTGATGGCCATGATGGGGGTGCTGAACCTCCACGTCGACAGCGTCCGCCCGTACGACCCCTTTTCCGGAAAGGCGGGCGCGCATCCGGCCCACCCGGTGCGGGGCGTTCGGATCGCCTTCACCAATCCGCGCAACGGCCATCACCAGACGCTGATCTATCTTGCGATCAACGTCGGCGACCACGCGCTGCGGCACCGCCACCCCGGATTCCTTCCCTGGCTGCGCACGTTCCGCAACCCGACGGTGCTGATCAAGTCGGCGTCGTATCTGCTGCATGAACCCCACTTCCGATTGCTGCGCGCGGAACTGCTGTCCCGATCCCGCGTGATCGTGCAGGACGACAGCGGCATTCCCTATCGGATGCTGAAGAAGGCGGGCTATGCGGTGACGCTCTTCGGACACTACCAGGAGCCCGTCAAGCTGTTCCACAACTACAGCCAGCCGGACCTCGAGGATGCCTACACGAGCGCCGGCGCGCTCCCGCCCCTGCCTTTCCCGTTCGGATACAACTGGCGCAAGGAGGGCGGATCGGGGCTGATCCTGGCGGTGCGGAAGGCGCCGTGATCCTGCCGCGCGCCCTCCGCGCCGCGCCGCCGACGGGACCGCGGCGGGTGACGGCGCGATGAACCGCCGCGAATGCCTGCAGGCGCTGGCGGCGGCCGCGGTGGGAGCCGGCTCCGCGCCGCGGGATGGCGTGGCCGCCGCAGCCGATCCGCCGACCGTTTCCTGGTTCTTCCGCACGTCGGATGGCGTGCGCCTGCACGTCCTGGAGCGACGTCCGGCGCGTCCGGGACATTCCGCCCCGACCATCGTCCTGGTCCCCGGCTGGTGCATGCCCGCGAGCATCTGGTCGCATCAACTGGCGGCCTTCGGCGCACGCTGGCGGACCATCGCATTCGATCCCCGCGGCCAGGGCCGCTCCGAAGTTCCGCACGGCGGCTACACCGCGGACCGACGCGCCGACGACATCGCCGATCTGCTCGCGCAAGAAGAGCGCGTGGTGCTCGTCGGCTGGTCGCTGGGCGTGCTCGACGCGCTGCAGTACGTCTACCGCCATGGGCCGGACCGCCTCGCCGGGCTGGCGCTCGTCGACAACTCGATCGGCGAGCCGCCCGCGCCCCAGGGCGGCGGGCAGTTTTTCCAGCATCTCCGGCAGCGCAGGGAACCGACCATGGATGCGTTCGTGCGCGGCATGTTCCACCGCCCGCAACCGGAATCGGAGATCGACCGTCTTGTCCGGGACGCGCTGCGCATGCCGCTCGCCGACAGCATCGCCCTGCTTTCCTATCCCATCGCACGCAGCCACTGGCGCCGGATCGCGGAGGGCTTCGACCGGCCGCTCGCCTACCTCGTGACGCCCCGGCTGCGGGCGCAATCCGAGCACCTGCAGCGAGCCCGTCCGGGAAGCCGCATCGCCGTGTTCGAACACGCCGGGCACGCCCTGTTCGTCGACGAGGCGACACGGTTCAACCGCATCGTCGCGACCTGGGTCGACACCGACATCACCAGTTCGGATCGCGCTCGGGCGTAGCCGTGATGTGGTGGATCGAGAGATCCGCGCCGTTGAACTCCTCTTCCCGATCCAGGCGCAGGCCAAGTACGGCCTTCAGCGTGCCATACACCAGCGCGCCGCCGGCGAGGGCGACCGCGATGCCAGCGCAGGTCATGATCAGCTGGGACAGGAACGACACGCCGCCCAGGCCGCCCAGCGCCTTGGCGCCGAAGATTCCGGCGGCGATGCCGCCCCAGGCGCCGCAAAGACCATGCAGCGGCCAGACGCCCAGCACGTCGTCGATCTTCCATCGATTCTGCGTGAGCGTGAACATTCCCACGAAGATCCCCGCAGCGACCGCGCCGACCACCAGCGCGCCGATCGGATGCATCAAGTCGGACCCGGCGCAGACCGCGACCAGTCCCGCCAGCGGCCCGTTGTGGACGAAACCGGGGTCGTTCTTCCCCAGGATCAGCGCGGCCAGGGTGCCGCCGACCATGGCCATCAGCGAATTGACCGCGACGAGCCCGGAAATCTTGCCGAGCGTCTGCGCACTCATCACGTTGAACCCGAACCAGCCCACGGTGAGGATCCATGCCCCGAGGGCCAGGAACGGGATCGACGACGGCGGGTGGGCCGCCACGGCGCCATCCTTGGTGTAGCGGCCGTGCCGCGCGCCGAGCAGCAGCACCGCCGGCAGCGCGATCCAGCCGCCCATCGCATGGACGACGACCGAGCCGGCGAAATCGTGGAACTCCGCGCCGAACGTCGCATGCAGCCATGACTGGATGCCATAGGCGCCGTTCCACGAAATCCCTTCGAAGAACGGGTAGACGAATCCGGTCAGCACGAACGTCGCCGCCAATTGGGGGCGGAACTTGGCGCGCTCCGCAATGCCGCCGGAGATGATGGCGGGAATCGCGGCGGCAAAGGTCAGGAGAAAAAAGAAGCGCGTCAGTTCATAACCGCTTTTCTGCGCCAGCGCGGCGGCGCCCGAAAAGAAATTCACGCCGTAGGCGATCGTATAGCCGATGAAAAAGTACGCGATCGTCGACACCGAAAAATCCGCGAGGATCTTGACCAGCGCGTTGACCTGATTTTTCTTGCGGACGGTGCCCAATTCCAGAAAGGCGAAGCCGGCATGCATCGCGAGCACCAGGATTGCGCCCAGCAAGAGGAAGAGCACGTCGCTGCTGGTTTTGAGGGTTTCCATCGTTTCTCACAGGAACGGAACAAGACAAAAAAGGCAGGGGAACGGCGGAAGCCGCGCAACCCCGCCTCCCCTCGTCCGGGGGAGAGGTCCGGAGCGAGGGGAAACGGAGGCCGGATCAGTCCGCCTGCTTGCGCAGGAAGGCCGGGATCTCGAACCGCATCTCCGGTCCGCCGGCCTCGTCGGCCGACTGACCCACCGCGGCGCGCGTACGGAACACCGCCGGCATGTCGTACTGGCCGTAATTGGTGGTCGCGGACGACGCCGCCGGCGTCGGGGCGCCCATCGGCGTCGGCGCCGTCATGGGGACGTTGTCCGTGCCGGTGCGGGCCAGCACGGTGAGCGACGGCTTGCGCGCCGCCGAAGCGGCACGGCCCAGGCCCGTGGCCACCACCGTGACCCGCAGATTGTCGCCCATGCTGTCGTCGCGCACCGCACCGAAGATCACCGTGGCGTCCTCGGCGGCAAACGCGCGGATGGTGTTCATCACCACGCTCGTCTCCTTCATCTTCAAGGAGCCGCTGGCGGTGATGTTGACGAGCACGCCGCGCGCGCCCGACAGGTCCACCCCTTCGAGCAGCGGACAGGCGACAGCCTGCTCGGCGGCGACACGGGCGCGATCGGTGCCCGAGGCGCTGGCCGTCCCCATCATCGCCTTGCCGTGTTCGCTCATCACCGTCTTGACGTCCTCGAAGTCGACGTTGACGAGGCCCGGCGTATTGATGATCTCGGCAATGCCGGCGCACGCGTTGTGCAGAACGTCGTCGGCGGTGCGGAAGCAGTCGGCCATCTCCGCATCCTCGCCCAGCACCTCCTCGAGCTTGCTGTTGAGGATGACGATCATCGAATGGACGTTGTCCTGCAGATCGCTGAGACCCGCGTCCGCGACCTTGGCGCGCTTCGGCCCCTCGAACTCGAACGGCTTGGACACCACCGCAACGGTCAGGATGCCCAGTTCCTTCGCCACTTCGGCAACCACGGGCGCGGCCCCGGTACCGGTGCCGCCGCCCATCCCGGCGGTGATGAACACCATGTGCGCGCCGCGCAGTGCGTCGGCGATGCGGTCGCGGGCCTCCTCGGCCGCGGCGCGCCCCATCTCCGGACGGCTGCCCGCACCCAGGCCGGTCTTGCCGAGCTGGATCACGTTCTTCGCGCTCGACCGCGAAAGCGCCTGATGATCGGTGTTGGCGCAGATGAAGTCCACCCCCTGCACGCCCCGCTGGATCATATGTTCGACGGCATTGCCGCCGGCACCGCCCACCCCGATCACCTTGATCACGGTTCCGACGGTTTCCGTCTCAAGAATTTCAAATGCCATGGCCTCTCCCCTTTTCAAAAGTTCCCAACAATCCACGCCTTGACCCGCTTGAACATCCCCTGGAATGTTCCACGCGGCACTTCAAACCGCTGTCCCCGCTGCCGCTGCGCGTAGGCCTCATGGAGCAGGCCCATCACGGCGGCGTTGCGCGGGCTGCGCACGACGTCCGCGAGCGGCCCGCCATAAAGCGGCCATCCCGTTCGCGCCGGGCGCAGGAATACGTCTTCCGCCAGCTCGGCGATGCCGGGCAGCAACGCCGTGCCGCCGGTCAGCACGATCCCGGCGGCGATCGCGTCCTCATGCCCCGAGGTGCGCAGCGCCCGCTGCGCCAAGGTGAACAATTCCTCGACGCGCGGCTCGATGACCGCCGCCAGCGCCTGGCGCGACAGCATGCGGGGGTCCCGGTCGCCGATCCCCATGATTTCGATCCGGTCGCTCGCATCGGCCAGCGCCTCCTTGGCCATCCCGTAGCGCAGCTTGATTTCCTCGGCCGCCGAAATCGGCGTGCGCAGGGCCATCGCGATGTCATTGGTGATCTGGTCGCCCGCGATCGGGATGACTTCCGTATGGCGGATCGCCCCGCCGGTGAAAATGGTGATGTCCGTGGTTCCCGCACCGATGTCGAGGAGCGCGACGCCGAGTTCGCGCTCATCGTTGGTCAGCACCGACAGCGACGATGCCAGCGGCTGCAGCATGAGTTCCTGCACCTCCAGCCCGCAGCGCCGCACGCACTTGACGACGTTCTGGGCGGCACTTTCCGCCGCGGTGACGATGTGCACGCGCACTTCGAGTCGGACGCCGCTCATCCCGATCGGATCGCGAATATCCTCCTGGCCGTCGACCGTGTACTCCTGCGTCAGGACGTGCAGCACCTGGTGGTCGGCCGCGATCTGCACCGCGCGGGCGGTCTCCAGTGCGCGATCGACGTCGCTGTCGGTCACTTCCCGGTCCTTGATCGCGACCATGCCTTTCGAATTGACGCTGCGGATGTGCTCGCCCGTGATCCCCGCCGTCACCTGGACGACGCGGCAGGCCGCCATCAGTTCCGCCTCTTCGAGCGCCCGCCGGATCGATTGCACGGTCGCTTCGATGTTCACGATCACGCCGCGCCGCAGGCCCTCGGACTGCGACTGTCCCACGCCGATCATCTGGAAGCCGCCGCCGGGCAGCACCTCCGCCACCGCCACCGCCACCTTCGAAGTGCCGATGTCCAGGCCGACGATCAGATCCTTGCTTTCATTGCTCATGGTTGCCCTGCCACCCGGTTGTCGGCGGCGGATCCGTCCGCCATGCTCCGGATCGGCGCCCCGATCCCTCATTTCGTTGTTCATGGTTGCCTTGTCGCCGGGGTATCGGCGGCGGATCCGTCCACGGCGTCCGCGCGATCCGGCGCATCCGCCGGCGTCGCCGCGATCGGCCCGCTCGCGGCGAAGCCGTTGTCGTACCGCGCATCGACGTAGGCCGGTGCGCCGCCGAGGCGCGCGACCACGACGGGATCATTGCGGACGAGTCCGTCGAGGCGCCGCTGCACCGCGCCGGAAGGGTCGTCCCGCCCGAGATCGAAGACCTGGCCGCGTGCCGTACGCAGGCTCCAGGACCCGCGATCCGATACCGCGATCCCCGCCAGCGCCGTTCCCAGGGCATGGCACGCCCGCGCAAACGGCGCGATCCGCGCCACGGCCTCCGGTGCGAACTGCACCGGCCCCGAAAATGTGATCTGCGGCCCGTCCAGATCGGCCTCTGCGGGGTTACCCTCGAACAGGGCCCCGGTGTCCGAAACCAGGCGACCGTCGCTCCAGGTTCCGACCGCGCGACGCTCGGTCAACCGCACGAGCAGGCCGTCGGGCCAGACCCGGCGCACCGAGGCGTCGGCAACCCAGGGAATGCTCTGGAAGGCGTCACGCGCATCGCGCAGGTGCAGCGTGAAGAAGTTGCCGACCAGATGGCCCGCGAGGGCCGTACGCATCTCCGCGCGATTGACGTGCCGGAGGGCTCCCGCAATCGTGATGCGGCGAAGATCGAAGACCGGCCGGCGCACCGCCCAGACCAGTGCGCCGCCCACGAGGATCAGCAGGGCAAGGACGAAAAAGACGCGGGCGAGCAGCGCCGCCGCGGGGAGCCCTGCTCGCCCGTCGCGGCGCGACGTTGAGGAATCGCGGCGCGACGTCGAGGAAGCCTGCGCTCCCGCATTCCCCCGCGCCGAGCGGGAGGGCGGAGAAAGCGGCGGCATGGTCATCGCAATCATGCCCCCAGCTCCAGGCGCGCACCCGCGAGGATGCGAAGAACGAGGTCGGGGAAACCGATGCCGGCGGCGCACGCCGCCATCGGAACGAGCGAATGGTCGGTCATTCCCGGCGCGGTGTTGAGTTCGAGGAGATAGGGCTTCGCCCCGTCGGCTTCCTCGCGCAGCATCACGTCGATGCGGCCCCAGCCGCGCGCGCCGATCGCGCGATACGCGCGCACGCACAAGGCCTGGATCCGCTGCGTCAGCGCCGGATCGAGCGGCGCCGGGCACCGATACTCGGTGCGGTCGCCGAAATACTTGTTTTGATAGTCGTAGTTTGCATCGGGGGCGCAGATCTCCACCAAGGGCAGCGCCTGCGTGTCGGCACCCTCGCCGAGTACGGCGCAGGTCAGTTCACGGCCGACGATCCGCTCCTCGATCAATGCCTGCGCATCGTATTTCCAGGCCTCGCGCAACGCCGCCTCGAACGCCGGTCGATCGCCCGCGCCCACCTTGCCGGCGCCGA
Organism: Pseudomonadota bacterium; assembly: GCA_021838715.1. GTDB lineage: Bacteria > Pseudomonadota > Gammaproteobacteria > Burkholderiales > Burkholderiaceae_F > GJ-E10. Next base: position 17,010 of record JAKCCX010000013.1, read on the forward strand.
AGCTCGATCCTTCCCGCGCGGGCTTCACCACCAGGCCCGGCGCGAACTCCGGCGCGCCGCAACGCGCAAATGCCGCGCCGACGTCGTCGTCGCGCGCAACCTGCAGCCAGGCCGGGGTCGGCAATCCGGCGGCGGTCCAGATCTCCTTCGTCGTCGGCTTGTCCATCGCCACCGCCGACGCGCGGATGCCGCTGCCCGTGTAGGGCACCCGCAAGGTTTCGAGCACGCCCTGGATCGCGCCGTCCTCGCCGTAGCGGCCGTGGAGGATGCAGAACACGCGATCGAACCGCGCCGCCTCGAGTTCCGCGAGCGTATGCATCGCGGGATCGAATTCGTGCGCGTCGACCCCGGCCTCGCGCAGCGCCCGCAGCACCGCGGTTCCCGAACGGATCGACACGTCCCGCTCGGACGAGCGGCCGCCGTACAACACGCCGACGCGGCCAAACGCGCGCGACGCCGGGCGCCCGTGGGCCGCCGTGGCGGCGGTGGATCCCTTCGTCCCCATGGTCATGCGCCGCTCCCCAGTTTCTGCGCCACGGCGCCGATCGATCCGGCACCCATCGTGATCACCACGTCGCCGGGGCGCGCCGCGTCCCGGATCGCCTGCGGCAGCGCCTCGACGTCCTCGACGAAGATCGGCTCGATACGGCCGCCCAGACGCAGGGCGCGCGCCAGGCTGCGGCCGTCGGCGGCCACCAGCGGCGCCTCGCCCGCCGGATACACCTCGGTAAGCACCAGCGCGTCGGCCTGGGACAGCACGGCAACGAAGTCCTCGAAGCAGTCGCGCGTGCGCGTGTAGCGATGCGGTTGAAAGACGAGGACGATGCGCCGGTCCGGGAACGCGCCGCGCGCCGCCCGCAAGGTGGCCGCCATTTCGACGGGGTGGTGTCCATAGTCGTCGATCAGCGTGAAGCTTCCGCCGGCGATCGGGATCTCGCCCAGGCGCGCGAACCGCCGGCCCACGCCTTTGAACGCATCGAGCGCCTCCAGGATGTGTTCGTCGGCGACGCCGATCTCCTGCGCGACGGCGATTGCCGCCAGCGCGTTCCGCACGTTGTGTTCACCGGGAAGGTTCAGGCGCACGGCGAGATCGTTCCCCTGCTCACGCCGCACCGTGAAGCGCATCGCCACGCCATCGGCACGGACGTCGAGCGCCCGGACCTGGGCATCCTCGGCCATCCCGTACCCCACGACGGGCTTGGAAACCAGCGGCAGGATTTCGCGCACGCGGGGATCGTCGAGGCACAGCACCGCGCGTCCGTAGAACGGCAGCCGAGCCAGAAACTCGAGGAAGGCCTGGCGCAGGCGGGCCATGTCGTGGCCATAGGTTTCCATGTGATCGTTGTCGATGTTGGTCACGACGGAGATCACCGGCGAGAGGTGCAGAAAGCTCGCGTCGGACTCGTCCGCCTCGACGACGATGTACTCGCCGGAACCGAGGCGCGCGTTGGCGCCCGCGGAATTGAGCCGACCGCCGATCACGAACGTCGGGTCCAGGCCGCCCGCCGCGAGCACGCTGGCCACCAGGCTCGTGGTGGTGGTCTTGCCGTGGGTCCCGGCGATCGCGATGCCCTGCTTCAGGCGCATCAGTTCCGCCAGCATCTCCGCGCGCGGCACCACCGGGATACGGTGCGCGCGCGCGGCGGCCACCTCGGGATTGTCGCTGCGGATCGCCGACGAGATGACCACCACGTCGGCACCGGCGATGTTTTCGGCGGCGTGGCCGGTGCAGATCCGGACGCCGAGCGACTCGAGGCGCCCCGTCACCGCGCCAGGGTTGGCGTCGGAGCCGCTCACGGTGTAGCCAAGGTTGCGGAGCACCTCCGCGATGCCGCTCATGCCGGAGCCGCCGACACCGACGAAATGAATGTGATGGATGACGTGTTTCATGGCTTTATTCCCTCACCCCCGCCCTCTCCCGCGTGCGGGAGAGGGGGTCGGCCGAGTCGTTCGATTTCGTCGGCGACGGTCTTCGTGGCATCGGGACGGCCCAGCGCCCGGGCCTGTCGCGCCATGCGTTCCAGTTCGTCGCGCTGCAGACCGCCCAACAGCCGCGCCAGCGCCTGCGCATCGAACCCCGCCTGCGGCAGATGGATCGCCGCGCCGCGCGCGGCAAGAAATTCGGCGTTGTCGCGCTGGTGCGCGGTGGTGGAGGCGACGAACGGCACCAGCACGGATGCCACCCCGGCGGCGCATAGTTCGGACACGGTGACGGCGCCCGCACGGCACAGAACCACGTCGGCCCGGGCATAGCGGTCGGCCACGTCGTCGAGAAACGGCCAGACCTCCGCGGCAACACCGGCCGCCGCATACGCGGCGCGCGTCGATGCCTCGTTGCCGGCGCCGCATTGGTGCCAGACGCGCGGACGACGGTCCGGGGCCAGCCCGGCCAGCGCCTGCGGCACGGTTTCGTTGAACACCCGTGCTCCCAGGCTGCCGCCCATGACCAGCATCGTGAGCGGCTCCGTCTGCCGGGGCCCGGCCGCGAACCGGCTCGCAGGATCCGGGACGGCCGCGACTTCCTCGCGCACCGGCGTGCCGCTCACCCGCGCCTTGGCTCCCGCCAGCCGCGCCGCGGCGCCGTCGAAGCCGCAGAGCACCACGCGCACGAAGCGCAGGAGGATGCGCAAGGAGAGCTGGGGCGCCGCGTCGGCGTTGAGAAACACCAGCGGACGACGCGTCCACGCTGCCGCCAGCCCCGCGGGAACGGCGATATAGCCTCCCGTCGTGAACACCACCTGGGGCGCCGTCCGCCGCAGGATCCGCACGCTGTCGCGCACCGCCTTGGCCAGGTGCAGGGGACCCAGCAGCAATTTCCTCAGGCCCTTGCCGCGCACGCTCGAAAACGCGACGGCATGGAACGGCAGCCCGGCGCGCTCGACCAGAGTCCGCTCCATTCCGGCCTGCGTGCCAAGCCACGCCGTGCTCCAGCCGCGGGCGCGCAACGCGTCCGCGACCGCCAGCCCGGGCATGACATGACCGCCGGTGCCCGCCGCGGCGATCAGCAGCGCCGGGGTCCGGGGCAACGCGGACGACGGAGCGACGGCGCTCATCCGCGGACCCTCCCACCGTGCATCAGCACGCGATTTTCGTGGTCGACGCGCAGCAGGATCGCCAACGCGATCATCGAACTCATCATCGCCGAGCCGCCGTAACTCATCAGCGGCAACGTCAGGCCCTTGGTCGGCAGCAGGCCCGTCGCAACGCCCATGTTGATGAAGGCCTGCAGCCCGATCCAGATGCCGATTCCCTGCGCGACGAGGCCGGCGTAGGTCCGCTCGACCGCGACCGCCTGCCGGCCGATTTCGAAGGCGCGCTTGACGATCCAGTAGAACGCGACGATCACCACGAGCACGCCCATCAACCCCAGTTCCTCGCCGATGACCGCCAGGATGAAGTCGGTGTGGGCTTCGGGAAGGTAGTTGAGCTTTTCGACGCTCGCGCCCAGGCCGACGCCGAACCACTCGCCGCGACCGAACGCGATCAAGGAGTGGGTGAGTTGATAGCCCCGGCCCAGGGCATTGTGCTGCGACCAGGGATCGAGATAGGCGAAGATCCGCGCCCGCCGCCAGGGACTCGCCCAGATCACCGCGCCGAAGGCGGCGACCAGCGCACCGGCGATCGACGCGAACAACCGGCCGTTGACGCCGCCCAGGAACAGGATGCCCATGCTGATCGCGACGGTCACGCCGAAGGCGCCCAGGTCGGGCTGCAGGAGCAGCAGCACCCCGACGATCGCCATCACGCCCGCCATCGGCGCAAACCCCTTGCGGAAGTCATGCATGAAATCCTGCTTGCGCACGGTGAAGTCGGCGGCGTACAGCGCGCAGGCGATCTTCATGATCTCGGAAGGCTGCAGGTGGACCCCGCCGTAGCCAATCCAGCGCCGCGCACCCAGCGCCCCCTTTCCGACCCCCGGAATCAGGACGATGACCAGCAGCGCCGCCGAGCCGAGGAAGCACAAAGGCGCCAGCCGCTGCCAATGCGACGCCGGGATCCGATATACCGCAAGCGCCACCAGCAGCGCGGCACCGATCGACAGCACATGGCGGAACAGGAAATACGCGGGGGTGACGTGATAGCGCGGCGACTCGGCAAGCGGAACCGACGCCGAATAGACCATCACCATGCCGAACAACAGCAGCCCGGCGATCACGGTGATCAGGGGCCAATCGACGAGGCGCGCGCCGGCCGCCGATTCCGCGTCCCGACCGACCGGGCGGGCGGACACCGGGCCGAAGCCGGCCAGCGCAAGCGCCGCGTGGCCCGACCCCGGGCGCGACGGCGCGTCGGGCGTGCCCTCGCGCCCGCGCTTGCCGCCCTGTGGCGCGATCCAGCGCGGCAGGATCATGGCGTCTCCCCCCGATCCGTCGCCCCGACCGCGGGCTCGCCCACAGCACCGTCGATCGCCCCGCCGGCTGCCGGTCCGGTGCCGGCGTGCGCCAGATCCGCCACCGCCGCCGCGAACACCTCGGCCCGGTGGGCGTAGTTGCGGAACATGTCGAAACTCGCGCAGGCCGGCGAGAGCAGCACGATGTCGCCGGGCTGGGCGAGACCGGCGGCCGCACGCACGGCCGCCGGCAGATCTTCCGCCCGCACGCACGCGACGCCGGTTTCCCGCACCGCATGTTCGATCTGCGGCGCGTCCCGCCCGATGCAGACCACCGCGCGCGCCGCCGCACGCACCGCATCGGCCAGCGGCGCGAAACTCTGCCCCTTGCCGTCGCCGCCGAGGATCGCGACGATGCGCCGACCACCGGCAGCCAGGCCTTCCAGCGCGGCAACGGTCGCGCCGACGTTCGTTCCTTTGCTGTCGTCGACGTACTCCACCCCGGCCACCGTCGCGACCGTCTGGGTGCGATGGGGCTCGCCCCGGAACGCCTGCAAGGCGCGCAGTGCCGGCGCCAGCGGGCAGCCGACCGCGCGGGCCAGCGCCAACGCGGCCAACGCGTTCATGGCGTTGTGCAGACCACGCACGCCCAGCGCATCGGCGGGCATGAGGCGATGCACGAACAACGGCTCTTCGTCGAGGATCGGGGCCGGCGCCGAAGCCGCCGCCATTGCCAGTGCCGGTGCCGCCGGATCGGCACCGTCGGCGGCCGGGACCGCCGCGGGCTTGCGCCGGCGCCGGCCGGGCGGCGCGTCATCGGTGCAGGCCAGCCAAGCCAGGCCTCCCTCGCGCACGAGGCCGAACTGACCCGGCGCCGCCGGCGCATCGACACCGAAACTCGCGCCCGGCGCGACCGCGCCGTCCCGCTTCGGCCGCTTCTTCGCGCGCTTCCCCGCGGACGCCTCCGACGCCGCGGCGTCGGGTTCGGCATTCGGCCCCATCCGGCGCACGAACGGATCGTCGCGATTGACCACGGCATAGGTTTCGGGCGCGTAAATGCGCGCCTTCGACGCCGCGTACTCCTGCATCGATTCGTGCCAGTCGAGGTGATCCTGCGTGACGTTGAGCACGACCGCGGCATCGCAGGCGAGGGACCGCGTCGAGGCCAGCTGGAAGCTGGAAAGTTCCAGGACCCAGAAGTCCGGCAGCGCATCGGCATCCAGCGCGGTGCGCAAGGCGTCGAGCGCGCTGGGGGAGATGTTGCCGGCAACCGCGACGCTGCGCCCCCACCGCGCGATCATCGCCGCAACCATGCGGGTGGTGGTGGTCTTCCCGTTCGTCCCGGTGATGCCGATCAGCTTGGGCGCGTATCCGCGCTCCTGCCGCAGGTGCGCCAACGCCCGGGCGAAGAGTTCGATCTCGCCGACCGTCTCGAGGCCGGCGGCGGCCGCCGCATCGAGCAGGGCGCGCAAGGCCGGATCGCGCGGCGACAGGCCCGGGCTCACCGCGAGCAGACACGCGTCGACCGCGGACTCGACCGCAGGTTCCGTGCCGGGCCCAGCCGCTGCCGTCGGCTGCGCCGGCGGCAGCGCGGCCTGCAGCAGTTCGGCTCCGAATGCCGCCTGGCGGAACACCGCCTCGGGCACCGCGGCCTGCAGCGCGTCGCGCATCGGCGGTTGGGCACGGCTGTCGGCGACCTCGACGGCCCAGCCGTCCCGCGCAAGCCAGCGCGCCATCGCCAGCCCGCTCTCCCCCAGACCCAGGATCAGTGCGCGCTTCATCGTCTCACCGGATCTTCAAGGTGGAAAGGCCGATCAGCACCAGCATCATGCTGATGATCCAGAACCGCACGACGACCTGGGTCTCCTTCCAGCCCGACAGCTCGAAATGATGGTGCAGGGGTGCCATGCGGAAGATGCGCTTGCCGCCGCTCCAGCGGAAATACGCCACCTGCAGCATCACCGATACGGTTTCCGCGACGAACACCCCGCCCATGATGAACAGCACGATCTCCTGGCGCGCCACCACCGCGATCGTCCCCAGCGCACCGCCCAGCGCGAGCGCGCCCACGTCCCCCATGAAGACCTGGGCCGGGTAGGCGTTGAACCAGAGAAACGCGAGGCCGGCGCCGGCGATCGCACCGCAGACCACCACCAGTTCGCCCGCCCCGGGGACATAGGGAAACAGCAGATAGTGCGCAAAATCCGCGCGGCCGACGACATAGGCGAAGACCCCCAGCGCCGCGCCGATCATCACGGTCGGCATGATCGCCAGACCGTCGAGCCCGTCGGTGAGATTCACCGCGTTGCTCGCGCCGACGATCACGAAATAGGACAGCACCGCGAATCCCACCACCCCCATCGGATAGGCGAAGTGCTTGAAAAACGGCACGATGAGATCCGAGCGCGCGGGCAGCGCGAGCACGAATCCGTCGGCGACCCACTGATGGACCAGCGGCAGCATCTGCGCGCTCGACGGGGCGGCGACGGCGAACGCCAGGTAGACGGATGCGGTGACGCCGACCAGCGACTGCCAGAAATATTTCTCGCGTGCGGGCATGCCCTTGGGATCGCGGTGGACCACCTTGCGGTAATCGTCGACCCAGCCGATCGCCCCGAACGCCAGCGTCACCGCAAGCACCACCCAGATGAACCGGTTGGCCAGATCGGCCCACAGCAGCGTCGTGACCGCGATCGACAGCAGGATCAGTGCGCCCCCCATCGTCGGCGTTCCCGACTTGACCAGATGCGACTGCGGACCGTCGTCGCGCACGGCCTGGCCGATCTTCATCCGGGTGAGTTTGCGGATCACTGCGGGCCCCGCCGCCAGTCCGATGATCAGCGAGGTCGCCATCGCCAGCACGGCGCGCAGGGTCAGATATCCGAACACGTTGAACGCGCGGATATCGTGGGACAGCCACTGGAACAATTCCTTAAGCATGCGGATCCGACTCGACGGAAAGTGGCGCATCAGAGCGGCCGTTGGGATGCGCGTCAGGACGACGCAGGGCCGCCACCACGCGCTCCATGTGCATGAACCGCGACCCCTTCACCAGGAAGGTCCGGTGGTCTCCCGTGAGCGCGATCGCCGCGGCATTGAGGTCTTCGACCGCGCCGAAATGCGCCCCGCCCTCGCCGAAGGCCGTGACCGCCTCGCGCGCCAGTTCGCCCAGCGCCAACAGGTGATCGACTCCCCGCGCACGCGCATAGGCGCCGACCTCGCGATGGAATTCGACGCCGCGCGCCCCGGTTTCCCCCATGTCGCCCAGGATCAGGATCCGGGCGGGGCTTTGCGCGGCGCCGCGCGCCGCGCCACCCGGCTGCCCGGCGAGGAGTTCGATCGCCGCGCGCACGGAATCCGGGTTGGCGTTGTAGGAATCGTCGATGAGCGTCGCGCCGTTGCGCCCCGCCAGCACCACGCCGCGTCCGGCGACCGGCCGGAATGCCGACAGCCCCCGTTCGATCGCCGCCGGCGCGATGCCGATCGCCAGACCGGCCGCCGCCGCCGCAAGGGCGTTGCGGGCGTTGTGTTTGCCGACCGTGGCCAGTTCCGCGGTGATTTCGCCCCAAGGCGAAGCGACCTCCAGGAGACTGCCGTGGGCCGCGGCGCAGACGCGCGCGGCGATCCGCACCCGCAGCCCCCGCGATCGCGCCGCGGCCGCCATCTCGTCGGCATCCCGGGCGATCGCGAACTCGATCGTCGGCCGTTCCGCGGCAAGTTCGCGCCAGATCGGCGCGCAGGCATCATCGCCCGGGAACACCGCCGTGCCGCCTGCCGGCAGCCCCGCGATCGCCGCCCCGTTCTCGCGGGCGGTCGCCTCGACGGAGTCGAGAAACTCCTGGTGTTCGCGCTGGGCGTTGGTCACCAGGGTCACCGTCGGCCGCGCCCACCGGCAAAGAACGTCGATCTCGCCCGGGTGATTCATCCCCAGCTCCAGCACGACCGCGCGATGGACGGAATCGAGTTCGAGCAGCATCAGGGGGACGCCGACCTCATTGTTGCGGTTGCCGCGGGTCGCGAACCAGGCGGGCCTCCCGTCGCGCTCGCCATACGCGTGCGCGAGGATCGACGCGATCATCTGCGTCGTCGTCGTCTTGCCGTTGCTGCCCACGACCGCGATCAGCGGCACCGCGAAGCGGTCGCGCCAATGCGCCGCGATCGCACCCAGTGCACGACGCGTGTCGGACACGACGAGTTGCGGCATCGGCAACGGCAACGCCCGCTCCACCAGCAGCGCCGCGGCGCCGCGGCGGCCGGCATCCGCGGCGAAATCATGGCCATCGAAGCGCTCGCCGCGCAAAGCCACATAGATCGCACCCGGGGAAATGGTCCGCGTGTCGATCGAGACTCCCGTGACGAGGGTCTCGGCGTCGCCGATGATCTGCGCGGCGAACCCGGCGGATTGCAGGGCCGCGAGCCAGGGTGCGAGGCGCATCATCCGGGCTGCTCCCCGACCGAAGCCCGCGCCGCCAGCGCGGCACCCGCCGTTTCGAGATCGGAAAACGGCAGGCGCCGGCCGCCGATCTCCTGGTAATCCTCGTGGCCCTTTCCCGCAATCAGGACCACGTCGCAAGGCTGCGCGGCGCGGATCGCGGCGTCGATCGCGGCGGCACGATCGAGGTCGCGCGACAGCGGCGTCCCCGGCGCGACGCCGGCGGCGATCTCGTCGAGGATGCGCCCGGGATCTTCCCCGCGCGGGTTGTCGCTGGTCAGCACCACCACGTCGGCGCCGCGCGATGCGGCAGCGCCCATCAACGGGCGCTTGCCGCGGTCGCGATCGCCGCCCGCGCCGAACACGATCCGGAGCCGCCCCGAACGCACCTGGGCGAGCGGCCGCAGCGCGTGCAGGGCCTTCGCGATTGCGTCCGGCGTGTGGGCGTAATCGACCACCACCAGGGGCGCGGCGGCGCCGGCGTCGACGAACTGCATGCGGCCGGGCGGGGGGCGCAAGCCGCTCAGCGCCTCGGCGACGAACGTCAGGGGCAGTTCGCAGGCCAGCAGCACGCCGGCCACGCCCAGCAGATTGGCGACGTTGAAATCTCCGACCAGGGCCGTCGTGACGACCGCATCTTCGACGGTCGCCGCCTTGCCCGGCTCCGTGCGTCGGCAGTGGATCCGGAAGCGCAGGCCGGCACCATGGTGCGAGATGTCCTCGGCGCTCAGCGAGGCGGCCAGGCCGTGCATGACGACGTGTTCCTCCCGGGTGCCGAAACCCGTCACCCGCGACCCGCGATGCACCAGCTCCGCCGCGATGCGACGGCCGAACTCGTCGTCGAGGTTGAGCACGGCGTGCGACAGCGTCGGCCAGTGCAGGAAGCGGCGCTTTGCCGCCGCATACGATTCCATGTCGCCGTGGTAGTCGAGATGATCCCGGGTCAGATTGGTGAACAGGCCGATGTCGAAGGGCGTGCCGTCGATGCGACGCTGATCGACGCCGATCGAAGAAACCTCCATCGCCACCGCCCGCGCGCCGCCGTCGAGCAGGTCGCGCAACGTGCGCTGCAGACCGGCGGCGTCGGGTGTGGTGAGCTGGGATCCTTCCATATGCAGGTCACCCGGAAAGCCGCAGCCCAGGGTGCCGATCATTCCGCAGTGACGCCCGGCGCGCTCGAGGCATTGCGCGATCCACTGGCAACTCGAGGTCTTGCCATTGGTACCGGTCACGCCCACCATCAGCATGCGATCGCCCGGATGATCGTAGAACTCGGCCGCGATCGCGCCCAGCATGCCGGCGAGCCCGGCCACCGGCATGCGCCGGTCGCCGGCCGGCGATCCGCAGCGCGGCTCCGACGCCGCGGCCCCGGCCAGCGCGGCGTCGGGCGTCTCGTCGACCAGCACGGCGACCGCCCCCTGGGCGAAAGCGTGTTCGATGTACCGCCGCCCGTCGATGTTGCGGCCGCGCAGCGCGACGAACACGTCGCCCGCCGCCACCGCGCGGCTGTCGACCCGCAGGTGGGCGTCCGCCGACGCGTACTGACGCATCCAGTCGGCAACGGCGCGGGGGATCGATGTCGCGGTGCGCATGTCAGCTCACCCCTCCGTTGCGAGCGGCTTCGATCGGTTCATCCGGCGGAACCTGCATCGCGCGCAGCGCGCCCGCGGCAATCGCCGCAAACGCCGGTGCGGCGACCTCGCCGCCGTAGATATGACCATTGCCCGGGGAGTCGACCATCACCGCGACGACGACGCGCGGATCGGACGCCGGCGCCAACCCGACGAACGACGCGACGTAGTCCCGCGTGTAGCGGCCGTTCGCGATCTTGCGCGCGGTGCCTGTCTTCCCCGCCACGCGATAACCAGGAATCCGCGCCTTGGGCGCCGTGCCTTGATCGCTGGTGACGAGTTCGAGCATGTGCCGCATCTTGGCCACGATGTCCGGCCGCAATACCTGGACCCCCACCGGCGGCGTATCGCGGCGCAGCACGGACACCGGGACGATGTCGCCGTGGCGGGCGAAGACGAGATAGGCATGCGCCAGCTGCAGCAGCGACACGGATACGCCGTAGCCATAGGCGATGGTCGCCTGCTCGACCGGGTGCCAGGTTCCCGGCGGACGCAGACGGCCGGCCACCGCGCCCGGCAGATGGGCATGCGGCACCTGCCCGAAGCCGACGGCGGTCAAGGTTTCCCAGAGCGCGCGAGGCTGCATCCGCAAGGCGATCTTGGCGGTGCCGACGTTGCTGGACTTCTCCAGCACCTGGGCCACGCTGAGGATCTCGTCGTGGCGCTCGGCGTCCCGAATGGTGTGGCCGCCGAGACGGAACGTGCCGTTGCCGGTATCGATCAGCGTCGTCGGCCGCACGATGCCGTCCTGGATCGCGGTGGCGATCGAGAAGGGCTTCATCGTCGAGCCCGGCTCGAACGTGTCGGTGACCGCACGGTCGCGGATGGCGTCGGGCCGCATGCGCGCTCGATGGGCCGGATCGAAGTCGGGCCAGTTCGCCAGGGCGAGCAGCTCCCCGGTGCGCGCGTCGAGCACGACAGCCGCCGCGGCCTTGGCCGCGTTCGCCTGCACCGCCTGCGCGATGGCCGCGTGGGCGATGTACTGGATCCGGTCGTCGATCGCGAGCGAAATGTTGCCGCCCTGCTCCGGGCGATGCAGCCAATCGTCTTCGATCGTGTTGCCGAGCTTGTCCTCGATGATGTGATGCAGCCCCGGATGGCCGCGCAGCACCTCCTCGTACTCGCGCTCGACCCCTTCCTGGCCGCGGCCGTCGACGCCGGTGAATCCCAGCAGCTGGCTGGTCACCGGCCCTTCGGGATATTGACGACGATATTCGCGCGCGGCATGGACCCCGGGGATCCGCAGGGCGGCAATCTTCTTCGCGACCGCCGGATCGAGCTGGCGGCGCAGATAGACGAATGCGCGATCGCTCTCGGACACGCGACGATCGAGATCGGCCACCCGCATCCCGAGCAGACGGGCGAGTTCCGCACGCTCGTGCGGATCGGCGTCGAAATCCGCGGGATTGGCCCAGATGGCGCGCGCCGGCACCGACGACGCGAGCACGACGCCGTTGCGGTCGTAGATCGAACCGCGGGTGGCCGCCTCCGACAGCGTGCGGGCGTAGCGGGCCTCGCCCTGCTTCTGGAGAAATCCGGTATTCCATCCGCCCTGGAGATAGCCCACCCGCACGACCAGCGCGCCGTAGGCGCAGAACAGGCCGAACAGCAGCAGCTTCGACCGTCCCGCCGGCAGACGGACCGCGAGCGGATCCCTGCGTACGCGTGCGGTCTTCACCGCGCCTCCCCGGATCGGACTGCGCCGCCCGCCGACGGCGGAACCGGCAGCAGGGCGATGTCGGCCGGCGTGATCGGCCGCATGCCCAGCCGCTCCGCCGCCGCGGCAACGACCGCCGGCTGCGACGCCTGGCCCAGTTGCACGCGCAACTGGGTTTGATCCGCGGTGAGGTTGCGGGTTTCCTGGCGCGCCAACTCGATCCGCGCGAACAACTCCCGGGTGCGGTATTGCGACGTGACGAGCGCAAGCGCGCTCGTCACGAGCAGCGCCGCCAGAACGGGAACGGCGAAACGCATCATGGCGCGCCCCAAGGAACCTCGGTGCGCTCCGCGACGCGCAGCAGCGCGGAGCGCGCGCGCGGGTTCACCGCCACCTCCTCGGCGCCCGGCGCGATGCGCGCCAGGACATGCAGCCGCGGCTGCGGCATCTGCGCCTCGCGCAACGGCATCCTGGCAAATGCGCGCTCCGGATGGGCGTGCTCGGCGAAGAACCGCTTGACGATGCGGTCTTCGAGCGAATGGAAACTGATGACCGCCAGGCGTCCGGTCGGCGCCAGCACGGTCAGGGAGTCAGCGAGGACCAAGTTCAGTTCCTCGAGCTCTTGATTGACGAAAATCCGTATAGCCTGAAACGTGCGCGTCGCGGGATGCTGAAGCGGGTCCTTGCGGCTTTTTCCGGGGACCGCGCCGGCCACGAGCGCGGCCAATTCGGCAGTGGTCCGCAGCGGACGTCCCTGCTCCCGGCGAGCCACAACCGCCTTTGCAATCGCTGGAGCAAACCGCTCGTCGCCATATTCACGCAGCACCCGCGCCAGATCGCCGACCGACACCTGTTCGAGCCACTGCGCCGCGGAACGGCCGTGCGCCGGATTCATCCGCATGTCGAGCGGGCCGTCCGCCCGCAACGAAAAGCCCCGCCGTGGATCGTCGATCTGCGGCGAAGACACCCCCAGATCGATCAGCAGACCCTGGATCCGCGCGATCCCCCGCTCGGCCAGGACCGCGCGCAGACGGGAAAACTCCGACGGCGCGAAGCTGAAGCGGGGATCGTTCCATGCCGCCGCCAGGGCAGCCGCGCAGGCGGCGGCTTCCGGATCCCGATCCAGCGCGAGCAGGCGCCCACGCGGAGACAAACGATCGAGGATCCGCCGCGCATGCCCGCCCCGGCCGAACGTCGCATCCACGTAGATGCCGTCCGGATCGGAAACCAGTTGCGCAACGGCTTCCGCGGCGAGCACCGGAATGTGCTCCCGCGCCTCGGGAGGAGACGAACCGCGAAGATTGTTCATGCATACGCACCATGCGCGACCGTCAGAAGGAAAACCCCGCCGCCGCGTCCGGCAGCCCACCGGCGAGATCGCGCTCCTCCGTCTGCCGCAACCGCTCCGGATCCCACAACTCGAAATGCTCCCCCATGCCGACGACCGACACCTCCCGCTGCAACGCGGCGTCCTCGCGCAGCGTCGCCGGGACGAGGACGCGGCCGGCGCTGTCGAGCTCGACATCGGTCGCGCTGCCCAGCAGCAGACGCTGCAGGCCTCGCGCGGAGTACGGCATCTGCGCCAACTCGTCGCGCTTGCGCTCCCATTTCGGGCGGGGGTACAGCAGCAGGCAGCCGTCCGGATGGCGCGTCAGGGTCATCCGCCCGCCGCAGTCGGCCAGCAGCTGATCGCGATGCCGCGCGGGCATCGAGATGCGACCCTTGGGGTCCAGCGCCAATCGGGACGTTCCCTGAAACACGATTTTTGTAATGCGGACTTCAAGAGCTACGCAAAATCAACATGTTACATCGATAGTGCGCGCTCACAAATCCACAATCTCCCACTTTTTCCCACTGGAGTGCGAATGTAGAGCAAAGCACGCTCCGCGGTCAAGGCAAAAAGGGGGGATTTCTCAATCGGCGCAATGGGTTAGCGCACGGAATACACCGGGATTCGCGCATAAAAACGCTGCCCGATGAATGGGTTATGCGTCGCTATGAAAGTGGACTATCAAGAGATGCCGCAACGCGGGCAGCTGGCGGACGGAACCCGCGGAACACAGCTTCCAAAATGCAAGGCAAATGCACCGGCCTGCGGGGTCCGCCCGACCGCGCGAATGGGGAAACCGGACACATCGAGGGATGACGGGGAAAGAAGCAAAGTTCGCCTGTACGCCGGATTCTGTGCGGCCTGCCCGGGAAACCGGGCACGCCGTGGCGATCATTTCTCTAGGCCGGCGCTCGCGCGCCGGCTCAAGCCACCTACCCGCAGCCTCCCCGGGCCGGGTCATCGGCTGCCTACTTGGTGTTGCTCCGCGTAGAGATTGCCCGTTTCACCCCTGCCGCCGCGGCTTGCGCGCGCGACGACAGGACTCGTCTCTGTTGCTCTGATCCTCACCTCGCGGTGGACAGGTGTTACCTGCTACGCCGCCCTGCGGAGTCCGGACGTTCCTCCCGCAGCGGAATGCTGCCGGCGATCGCCCGGCGAACTTTGCACGGCTACTGTAACAGGTCGACGTGCCCGCCGCCTCGCGGCCTGCCCCCTGAGTGAGAAAACGGAGCACGTCACCAGCAGCCGGAAACGGCGGCGGTCGCCGCCGTCGACATCGGGCAGGCATTGCCGGCGCCGGCGCTGTTGTACTGGTTGCCGAGATTGTCGAGTTGATACGCGCCGCAGGTATCGTTGACCTGGTCGGCATTGGGCGCGGCCTGCACCACGAACCCGGCGGGCGTGCCGGGCGCGGTTGCGGTTCCCGGGGTCGCCGCCGTGACGCTGCCGATGCAAAGATAGTAGTCCGGCGTCGAACTCGAACCGAGCCCGACCGGGTTGTTCGACGTGTAGCCCAGATCGGTCAGGTTGTTGGTGTAAGCGTTGTTCACCGTGAAATAGCGCTCCTCCCGCGATGCGAGATCGAGAAGCGCCGTCTTCGCGTCGGCGCGGCGCGACTCACGGATCTGCTTCGTATACATCGGCACTGCGATGGTGGTCAGGATCGCGATGATCGCGGCGACGACCATGAGTTCGATCAGGGTAAAGCCTTGCGGGCCGCGGCGGTCCGAGATGATCTTTTTCATGCCTGCTCCGATCGCGCAGTCAGCGCAGTTGCGTCCAGGTGACCCGGTGCCCGGAAACGCCATTGAGCGCCGTGTTCAGCCCCTGCCCGGTGACGCCGCCATTGCTCGTCGCGGTTCCGAAAAATGCCGGCCCCGTCGCCCCGCCCCCGCCGGCCCGGAAGGTGAATACCGAACCCACGCCCCCCGTTTGCAAGCCGGACACCGCCAGGGAATCCCAGGTCATCGGCATGCCGCTACTCCGGTCGAGGAACGCCGAGACTTGGGTCGTAGAACCGTTGGTCGCGCTCGTAAATGCACCGCCATCCTGCGGATTGAGCGCCATGGTGTATCCGGTCGGATAGACGAACGTACAGTCGAGCGGGGTGGACGGGCTCGGAATGGTCGTATTGACCAGCAGAATGCCAAAGGAAAACGTCGGACTGTAGATGACCTGCTCGTCGGTATTGGGCAGTCCGACCTGCCAGCCGAACTGGTCGTTGGCGGAGGAACAGTTATTGGATCCATACCAACACACCGGGTTGTTGGTGATCGTCTCGACCCCGCCGGTCTGATTGCCGCCGTTATATACCGTAACGACCTGCGTCGCGAGATCGGCCGATGTCAGCGCGCCATGAACCACGGACCCGTAGGTGCTTTCGCTGACCGCGGCCAGGTTCATGGCGGACATGCTGTTCCAGGCGGACATGTTCCAGTCCCACACCCCGTACAGCGACTGCGGCCCGGCGGCGTAGGACGCCTGCGAAGTCGGCGTGAACGGGACTTCCTGGCCGGTGCCGAACATCAGGAACACCCCTGACTTGCCGGTGGGCAGGGGAAGCAAGGTCGCGGCGATCATCGACGTGATCGGCTGGCCGACCAGCACGCCATTAAGTGTCTGGGTCGGCGTCTTGAACAGCGGCGTCGCTGCGGTGTTGCCGAATGTCGACACGTGCCAGGACGAGGCGCTGTTGCTCGTCAGGTCGAACCGCCACACATTGCCGAACAAATCCCCGGCATACGCGTAATCGACCGTATTGTCGCCGTCCAGGTCCACGGGGGTGACGTACGCGATGCCGTCGGGTCGCCCCTGGCCGAGCGGATCCTGGCTCGGCCCGACCCCGGTGTCGAGGTACGTGAACGACTTTGCCCCGGTCACGGGATCGACCAGCATGACATAGATGCCGGCGGTTCCCGTGCTGCTTTCCCCGGTGTACAGGGTTTCGGATGCCGTCGGCACCGACGATGCACCGCTCACCGTGTACGTGCCCACGCCACCGGTCGCACCCGAAGTCTGCGCAACAACCGTCGTGCCAGCCGCGACCCCCAAGCCGAAGACCGTCTGGCCGATGGCGATGCCACTGCCCTGCGTGACGGTCAGCGTCGCGATCCCATTGCTGAGCGCTTCGCTCGGCACGGACTGCGCCTGGCTCACGGTATACGTTCCCGGGCCACCGGTGCCGGTGCCGAGGGCGGTGATCGTCGTGGCCGAGGCAACGCCCGCGCCGGTGATCGTCTGACCGACCGCCAACCCTCCGCCCGCCGAAACCGTGAGCGTGGTTCCCGGGACCACCATGCTCGTCGACGGCACCGCCTGGGCGCTGCTCACGGTATAGGTTCCCGGACCGCCCCCGCCGGTGCCGAGCGCCGTGATCGTCGTGCCCGGCGCAACCGTCGATCCCGACACCGTCTGCCCCACCGCGATCCCGCTCCCCGCCGTCACGGTCAGCGTCGTGCTCGACGCGGCCATCGCCTCGGATCGAATCCTCGTGCTGTATTGATTGCTCAGGTAGTACGTTCCGATCCCGCCGCCGCCGGTTCCAAGCGACTGGATCGTCGTGTTCGGATTGACTCCACGTCCCGAGATCGTCTGGCCCACGGCCAACACGCCGGAACTGACCGCCGTGACGTTGAGAACATTCGAGTTGCTCGCGATGCTGCCGGTGAACGACACCCCGATGCTGCCGGTGATGAAGTTGCCGATGCCGCCGGTGATCCCGCCCGAGGGCGCAATCGATCCGGTGATGCGATTCGGGAAGCCGCTGCCGAACACGGCTCCCCACATATTGTCGCCGGTGCTGTTTTCTGCATGGAAGCGCCAGACCACCGGCTTGCCGTAGGTATTCCCCAGGTGCTGACCGCAATTCCATGCCGGGCTGCCGCTGCTGGCGCCGCAATGGATCGTCGACGGAGTCCACTCGCCCTGGACGAGCGAGGCGGCATTGGATTCGCTGAACTGAGTCGGGTCGGTCACGTCGAGCGCGTAGATGGCGCTGCCGCCCGCGCCCAGCCCGCCGACGAGCCAGGTGTGCCACGCCCCGCCATAGAACAGGTCGCCGGCGCGCGGCGATGCGTCGACGCCGAAGATATGGGAGTACCCCGTGTTCGAGTAGTCGTACGCGGATGCGGTGGAATGGATCTGCTGCACGACCGCGCCCGGCATGTAGGCCAGCACTTCATGGCCATCATTCGGGTAGACCGCCGTCGTCAGGTTTCCGCTGCTGTCGAGACTGCCCGAACGAAACCCGTGCAGCAGTCCGTCGTTGGCACCCTCGTAGACGACGTTTTCGCGCCCGGCATACTGCCGGTAGAAAGCGCTGTAGTTGTTGGTGCTGCTGGCCACGTTCTCGGCGGAGACCGCAGACGGGTACAGCTTGTCGCTCCACGTCGACGCATAGCCGCCAACCCCCGAGGGACTTCCGCTGGGGGGGCCGACCCAATCCGGAGACGAATCGATGATGTCGCCCAGAACGCTGGTGCGATCGCGATAGATCTGAGTGCCCGTCGGTCCGCTGGTTGGCACCTCGTTCGACCGGTCGCCACGCAGATAGTCGAGCCGGGGACTTGTGCTCGACGACACCGCGCTCGGATTCAGCGCGGTTTTCTCGGCCGTCGACAGACTGCCCCATTCAAAGGGAACTCCCGCCGCACCGTTCCACGACAAAATCGTCCGACTGCTCGGCCCCTCCACCGAAACCGATGGAGTGCCGGACATACTGGCGCACGTCCCCCCGGTAAGCACACACGATGCGTCCCAGTTGACCGTGCCGGCACTGACGGTTCCGCTGCTCACGATCAGGTTGTTCGCGGTCAGCTCTCCCCACCAGTTGGCGGTGTGGTACGAGGGAATGTAGACCTGCGAATTGGTGGTCAGCTCGTTTTGCGGCAGGTTCACCGTCGCCGAGGCCGCCGATTGCTGTGCCGGGCCGGCGGTGAAGCACAGGATCTCGTGAACGTTGTCACTTCCCCCGGTGGACCCCGCAAATCCGAACAGCAGGCTCGACGGCAGACTGCCGTTGTTGCTGGTGATCGACTGGTTCGCGAGCACTTCGGTGAGCGCGCCGCCGTTGATCGCGTACGACAGGCTCAGCAACCCATCCGGCGTGATCTTCAGCACGTAGTCGATCGGCGTCGCATCGGCCCGCGTGACCGCGCTTTCGTTGGCGATCGTCACGCCCGACAGCACCGTGTTGGCGCCGGGGATCGGCGCATAGTCCTGCACCGTGGTCGTGGTCTCGACCGGATTGCCGGGGTTGGAATAGTCCCAGAGATAGCCGCTGCTGCACGTCGCCCGAACCGCAGACTGCTGCTCGGAACTCGACAAGCCCGAGGGATACAGGGTGCCATAGTGCGCCGTCAACCACGCCCAGGACACGTTGCCCGCGCCGCGCAGCCCGATGCGGTTCCACTGGTAGTCGCCCCACCCCCCGGCGGTCGCCGGCACCCCGGTCGCCGTGTTGTCGCCGTTGTTCAGGAAATTGCCATACTCATCGAGCCCCAGGCCCATGTAGCCGATCTGCCCCGTGTACGGCGGGTTGGAATTGGAACAGGAATAGCCGAGACTTCCGCCCCAGGATCCCAACAAACCGGAGCCGGATTGATATTGGCTGGCATCGAGCAGGAAGAACGACATTCCGTCCGCACCGTCGCCGCCGCCCCCACCGCTGTCTCCCCGGTACGAAACGGTCTTGAACGTCACCTGCACGCCCTCGCCGGCATTGAACGGCACCGTGGAGACGATGGCGCCGTTCTCTTGAAAGAACGGGTAGCCGTTGGTGAGCCGCAATGCGCCGTGGCCCTGCGGATCGGGGGCTTGCGTCTGGTTGCTCGACGATGGAGAGGAATTGCCGAGATACCCGTTGTACCCACCCACCTGGTATGCGTCGCCCTTGTTGACGTAATAGGGCAAACCCACGCAGGAGGGAATGGTGCCGTTGCTGCCGGCGCCGGCGGTGAGGCAGGCGCCGTTGATCGCGGTCCAGCTATTGGTCAGCGGGCAGGACGTCGATGTATTTCCTTGCGACGGCTGACAGGTGAAGTCCTCCGAAACGACCAGTTGCGCCGATGCCAAGGCCGGAACGAGCGCCGCAAAGAAGGCGGCAACCCGCGCCCAACCGAAAATGCGACCCGCAATGTTCCATTTATTCATGGCCCCCCCCACCCCCGGACATCGGTATCTGCCGCGCCACGCCTGAATATTCCCCGTCCCACGCATCGTCAGGGTCCCGGGGCGATCGAGGACGTGGCATTGCCCACCGAATAGACGCTCTGCACCACCGCGACTGCCGACGGATTGCCGCCATACCCCAATGCCGTCACCTGATACAACGTGGCGTTGGCGTTCGCCGGATCCGGCCCCAGCACGGCGATGTAGTACTGCGGGTCGGCATACAGATACGTCGCCTGGGTCTGCGGCGAGGTGCCTGACGATCCCGCCACCGTCGTCACCTCCGCGCTGGTCGCGCCATTGACGGTTACCGATGGGGGAACGAAGATCGTGCCGAAGTTCCACGGCGCCGTGTAGAAAGTCTGCTGGGGAATCGCGCTGGAACATACCTCGGGGACCGCGGAGACGGCGTTGCACGGCACGGCCGCGGTCGCACTGCCGCTCGCAAGCCAGGACTCGCCCGCCTGCAACGCGCTTTGCGCCGTCGAGAAGGCGTGCGCCTTCTCGCGGGTGTTTCCCGCAATGCGCCCTCCGAGACCGAGGCTGCGGAACATGCCGATCGAGAGCAGGGTCAGCATCAGGAGCACTGCGAGTGCAGCGATGAGGACGATGCCGCGATCGCGCCCGGGATGCGGCGAAGCGCAGGTCCGACAAGGCTCGTGGCGTCTCATGTCAATTGTCTCCGCCGTCGCCGGAACCACTGGTCGTCGTGGTCGTCGTCGTGGTCGTGCTCGAGGTGGTGGTCGTGGTCGCCGTGGTCCCGGTGGAACCGCTGCCGCCTCCGGAAACGGCGGTTCCGTAGCGGCTCAACAAAGCAATCGTGCGCGTCAGCGTGATGCCTGGCGCCGCCACGCCCTGCGCCCCCACCGCGGTGACCCCCGTAAACGGGGTGGCGAACGTGAGCACCACCTTGGCGGAAACCACGTTGTTCCAGTTCACGGTTGCGGAGTTGGTCGCCGTGATCACCGACGCCGCCAGATACTCGTCCGCCGACCCGTCGTTGTTGGTGTCGACGCCGTACTCCACCGTCATCCCGGTCACATTGCTGACCAGCGGAAAGGTCGTCGCCACACCGCCGTTATCGCTGACCGTGCAGACCAACTGGTTGTTGACGACCGAAAATTCGTTGACCACGATCTCGTTGGCGCCGCTGGCGTTCGTCGCCCCGGTGCAATCCATCACCCCATCGGTCGGCGCCGTCTTGTACCGCACGTAGAGAACATCGGTTTCGACGCCGTTCGTTTGACCCGAAATTCCGAACACGCTCTGCCCCGCGCTGAACGGCTGTCCGGAAACATTCGGCAGACCTGCGACCGGCAAGGCCGTCGATTCCGATTCGACGGTCGGATCGGGAAAGTATCCGGCTTCCTGGGCGACGCTGGCGAGGTCCGTGACCGCGATCCGCTCGCCGTCTTCCAGCTGCGTGAGCTGGTTCTGCGCAAGATAGTTCTGGCGCGTTCCGTACTGGATGGAAAACAGGCCGAACAGCATGAGGATCGCGATCACCATCACGACCATCAGCTCGACCAGTCCGAGACCGGACTGTCGACGATCCGAGCCAGGCCAAGGGGCCATGGCGTGACGGCTCGCGCGTTGCCGCATCGGGGTCGTGCTGCATCTCATGGCTGCACCACCAGGTCGTAGTACTGGGTAGCCGTCTGCGCCGCCGTCGTCAACTGCGTCGCCGCATTCATCCCGGTGTAGGTTTCCTGCCAGGTGACACCGATGATGCAGGTCACGGGCGACCCGGAACAGGCCACCGTGCCGGTCGCCGAGGGGACCACGCCCTGCAGGGCGAGCCCCCATTGCGACAGGTCGTAGGCAGCCATCGGCGCTCCGGTCGCCTGGGGCGAAGCGCCGACACACGATGTCGCGGCGCAATTGGTGTTGGACGTCGCCATCGACGCATCCGAGGAAGCGACGGTTGCGCCGTTCACGCTTGCCGTGAACGTCGTGGTCGCCCCGGCGACCTGTGCCCAATAGATCGGATTGGCCTGCATCGATGCCGCGAGGCTTGCCGCCTCGACCGCAATGAGCGAGCGCACGCCCGCCGTCCGGGTGCTGGAAATCGCCAGCGCCTGCATCTTGGCGATGCCCAGCAGGCCGACGGAGATGATGACCAGGGCGACCAGCACTTCGATGAAGGACACCCCCGCCACGCGCTGCGCCCCGCCTGCCGCGCGCTCGCGCCGAACCGGCCCGAACCGCCGATCCGGAAGCAACCGTTTCCCGCTGGCCGCTGCGACATTCCGCATCTCGATGCCGCCCTTCAACACGTGATGTTCGCCGGCCAGCCGACCGTCGCTCCGCCCGGCTGCAGCACCACGAGCTGGCCCAACTGGCTGATTGCAACACAGCGCCACACGCTGGACACCGTGCCCGCCAGCACTTTGAGGTCGACCGGCGCCGCGAGACCGGCAAACGCGTTCCACACGCCCGTGGTCGGCACGTAGCCGGCAAACCCCATGCGGTTGAACGTGATCATCGCAGTGCCGGGGGTCGACCGCGCGGTGTCGCCGCGGGCAAACGCCGCCCCCACCCGCAGGACGTAGTCGGCGCAACTGCCGACGCAATTGGGATTCGTCGTCACGATATGCCCCGTCGACCAATCGGACCCACCCGAGCAGGTCGCGCCGTCCGTGGACACGCACACCGATACATTGGCCCCCTGCTTGAGCGCCTCGGAACGCGCATATTGGAAGTCGCCGATCAGTCCGTCGGCCTCGGTGGACACGCGGTTCGCCGCGATGGTCGACTCGTAGGACGGCACCGCGATCGCGGTCAGGATCGCCGCGATGGCGATCGTGACCAGCAACTCGATCAGGGTGAACCCCGCCGCTGCGTGCCATGTCGAGATCCGATTCCGCGCGCCCATCATGTCCTGTCCATCAAGCCCGTACGGATTTTCGGCAGGATCGAGGAAAACCCAAGTTCCAAACGACGGCCGGCCGATTTGCACCGACGATCGGCAGACGCGAGCGGATTTCCTGCTGCCCGCACCCTCACCCCCGCCCTCTCCCGCCAAGCGGGATAAGGGGGCGGGTTCACACCCGATGCGCCACGCCGACCTGCGCCAGTTTCTCCAGCAGACGCCCCGCAATCGACGTGACCGGCAGGACCTCGTCGACCGCGCCCGCCGCGATCGCCTCCCGGGGCATGCCGAACACCACGCAGCTGGCTTCGTCCTGCGCGATGTTGTAGCTGCCGGCGTCGCGCATTTCGCGCATCGCCTGTGCACCGTCGCGCCCCATCCCCGTCAGCATCACGCCGAGCGCATTGCCGCCGGCAACCTGGGCGACCGAGCGAAACAGCACCTCGACCGACGGGCGATGGCGGTTCACCGGCTCCGAGTCGTCCAGCGCGATCACGTAGTTGGCACCGCTGCGGGTCAGCCGCATGTGGCGGCTCCCCGGGGCGATGTAGGCATGGCCGGGAAGCACCCGCTCGCCGTCGACCGCCTCGCTCACCGCGAGCGCGCTCACCGTGTTCATGCGCGCGGCAAAGCTGCGCGTGAACCCCGGCGGCATGTGCTGCGTGATGAGCACGCCGGGGAAATCCGGCGGCAGGCGCACCAGGACCTCCCGGATCGCTTCGGTTCCGCCGGTGGAAGCCCCGATGGCGACGATCTTCTCGGTCGAGGTGTGGGAGTATCGCGCCGGCGCATCCTTGCGCGCAGTCTCTGCGGGCGGCTTGGCGACGTGCCGGTGCATGTGCGCCTTCGACGCCACGCGGATCTTTTCGCAGATCTCCTCCGCGAGTTCCTGCATGCCGCTGGCGATGCCGAGCTTCGGCTTGGCGACGAAATCGATTGCACCCAGCTCGAGCGCCCGGATCGTGGCTTCCGCGCCGCGTTCGGTCAGGGTCGACACCATGACCACCGGCATGGGCCGCAGGCGCATCAACCGCTCCAGAAAGTCCAGCCCGTCCATGCGCGGCATCTCGATATCGAGGGTGACGACGTCGGGATCGAGCGCGCGGATCATCTCGCGGGCGACCAGCGGGTCGGGCGCGGCGCCGACCACTTCCAGGTCCGGCTGTGCGCCGATGATACCGGTCAACAGGCTGCGGATGAGGGCCGAATCGTCGATGATCAGAACGCGCGTCTTTGCCATGAACAGCCTCAAAAAAGTTCGATGTCCCCGGCAACCTCGGCCGTGTTGATCTTGGCGGTGTATTGCTGCTCGAACACCGCGACGGCCGCGTCGGCCGTGGCCAGCTTCTTGCTCAAGGCACGGCCGGTGGCGGGGAAAAACACGACGCGCCGCGGATGCACGTCGAGCAGATCCTGCGCGACCACGCGGAGGCCTTCATTGCGGCAGAATTCGAGCACGAAGGCGGCGTTGCGCTCGCCGATGTTGAGCGACGTGATCGCGCGCAGCACGGCGCCGCCGCCGAACACCTTGGCCTCGAGATTGGCCTTCTTCGCGCCGCGCTTGAGCAGTTCGTTGATGAGCTGCTCCATCGCGAAGACGCCGTAGCGGCCCGAGGCGCCGGCCCAGGCATCCCCGGCAGCGCCTTCGGCGGGCAACATGAAGTGGTTCATGCCGCCGATGCGCGCGCTGCGGTCCCAGATGCAGGCCGCGACGCAGGATCCGAGCACCGTCGACAGGACGATGTCCTCCGCGGAGACGAAGAACTCCCCCGGCAGCAGCTTGACCGCGTTGCGATCGAACTCCCGGTCGACATAGAAGGTCCGGGCCTCCCCCTCCGCGCCGGTGGCGCGGGGCTTCGGCGGGGTCGCGGACGGCATGGCAGGGCGCAGCATCGGATCTATAGCCTCTGATAAACCGTCTTGCCGCGCAGCACGAAGGTGTCCCGGCAATCGGTGAAATTCTCGGAATGACCGACGAAGAGCAGGCCTCCGGGCCGCAGCACGCCGGCGATCCGCGCCATGATTTCGCGCTGCGTGCTCTTGTCGAAGTAGATCATCACGTTGCGGCAGAACACCGCGTCGAATGCGCCGCCGGCGAACTGGCGCACCAGCGGCCAATCGGTCGCAAGCAGGTTGACCTGGGCGAACTCCACCAGACGCGCGAGATCCGGCCGCACCCGTACGAACCCGGCGTTGGCGCCGGTGCCGCGCAGGAAGAACCGCGACGGCCGGGTCGGCCCGCAGGCGCGCTGCACCGCGTCCAGCCGGTACACGCCGCGCACCGCCGTCTCGAGCACACCGGTGTCGATGTCCGACGCGAGCAGCTTTCCCGGCGCCCGGCCGGTGGCCGCTTCCAGCATCGTCATCGCGATCGAATAGGGTTCCTCGCCGGTCGAGGCTGCCGCGCACCAGATCTTCGGCGGCTCCCGCCCGGTCCCGGCGCGGAGAAACTCCGCCAAGGCATCGAAGTGGTGCGCCTCGCGGAAAAACGACGTCAGATTCGTCGTGAGGGCGTTGACGAACTCCTGGGTCTCGGTCTGGGAGAACGCGTCATCGCGTTCGAGCCGGTCCAGGTATTCCGTGAAGGAGTGGATGGCATGGGCACGCAGCCGCCGGCTCAGGCGGCTGTACACCATGTTCTGCTTGTGCTCGGCAAGATCGATTCCCGCCCGCTGGCGGATCAGCACGCGGACGCGGTCGAAGTCCGCCTTCCGAAATTCGTATTCGCGCCGCTCGGCAGGGTCGAAGGCATCATCCGGCACGGTGATCCCCGGAAATCAGTGACGCGCCCGCTTGACCAGGCTGCCGACGTCGATGATCAAGGCCACGCGGCCATCGCCCAGGATGGTCGCGCCCGAAATGTTGGAGACGCGTCGGTAATTGGCTTCCAGATTCTTGACGACGACCTGGTGCTGGCCCAGCAATTCGTCGACGATCGCCGCCAGTCGGCGGCCTTCGGCCTCGACGACGACCAGGATCTTCGGTACGTCCGTCGGCTCCGGAGGCGGCGGCACTTCGAAGATCTCCTCCAGCGCCACCACCGGCATGTACTCTTCGCGCACCTTCACCACCCGGCCCGAGGATCCCACCGACTGGATCATCCCGGCCTCGATCTGGAACGACTCCACGACCGAGGACAGCGGCAGGATGTAGGTTTCCTCGCCGACGCCGATCGACATCCCGTCCATGATCGCGAGCGTGAGCGGCAAGCGTACCCGCACGCAGGTTCCGAAGCCCTCGGCGGACTCGATCTCCGCCGTTCCCCCCAGGGAAATGATGTTGCGGCGAACCACGTCCATCCCGACTCCGCGGCCCGAAATGTCGCTGACCTGGTCCGCCGTGGAAAACCCGGCCTCCCAGATCAGCGCCCACACCTCGGCGTCGGTCATGTCGTCGCGCGCGGCAAGGCCGCGCTCGCGGGCCTTGGCGAGGATCTTGTCGCGCCGCAGCCCCTGTCCGTCGTCGCGCACTTCGATGACGATGGATCCGCCCTGATGCGAGGCCGCCAGCGTG
The DNA here is from genome assembly GCA_021838715.1 of Pseudomonadota bacterium. GTDB lineage: Bacteria > Pseudomonadota > Gammaproteobacteria > Burkholderiales > Burkholderiaceae_F > GJ-E10. Next base: position 42,943 of record JAKCCX010000013.1, read on the forward strand.
ATGGTGCCGGTCTCGTTCTTGCCCGCGGCATGGCGGCGATCGGGGGTCTCCAGGCCGTGGTCGGCGGAGTTGCGCACGAGGTGCGTGAGCGGATCGACGATCTTCTCGATCAAGCCCTTGTCGAGTTCGGTGGCCTCCCCGATCATCTTCAACTCGATCTTCTTGCCCAGCTTGGTGGCAAGGTCGCGGATCATGCGCGGGAACCGGTTGAACACGAAGGACATCGGGATCATCCGGATCGACATCACCGCTTCCTGCAGGTGACGCGAATTGCGCTCCAGGTCGGCGACGCCGGTCGTGAGCGCGCGGAAATGGGTCGGGTCGAGATCCTTGACCTGCTGGCTGATCATCGCCTGGGTAATGACGAGTTCGCCCACCAGGTTGATCAACTGATCCACGCGCTCGATGGGCACGCGCAAGGTGTTCGATTCGAGATTGGCCGAATGCCCGGAGGCCGCCGGCTTCGCCTCGCCGGCCTTGCGTTCCGGCGCCGGATCGGCGGCACCATCCTTCGACGCCGCTGCCGCTTGCTCCGCCGCTTCCTGCGCCGCCTGCTGCGCGGCGGGCAAGGTTCCGGGGTCGACGAAGAACCCGAATCCCTCGCCTTCCTCGGCGACGCCGTCGGCCGCACGCGGCGCCGGCGAAGCCGCCCCCGGGTCCGGCTCGATCCGGATCTGCTCCCGTGCGACGTGGAAGGAAAAGAGCTCGATCAGCTCGGAATCCGGCGATTTCGTCGTGATGCGGAACCGCCGGCAGCCTTCGGCATCGAGTCTGCCTTCATCGGCCGCAACGAACGTCCCGAGATCGGGAATGTCGCGGAACAGTTCCTCGAGATTGTTGGCCACCGTGGCATCGCGCAACGGCCCGACCCGCACATGCAGTCTGCGGGCCCCGGGCGGCAGATCGTCGCTCGGCGCCGGGATTTGCGCGGGCGCAGGGGTCTTCACGGGCTCCGCCGCCAGCTTCTCCCCCGCCGCCAGGCGCTTGATGCGCCCGACCAGATCGGTCGTGTCGGGGGAATCGCCGGCGCTGCCCTGATAACGCGCGAGCTGCGCCTTGACGACGTCGCTGGCTTCGAGCAGCACATCGACCATGGTGCGGTCGAGCGCGAGCTCATGACGGCGCACGCGGTCCAGCAGCGTCTCCAGCTCGTGGGTGAGGTGGGTCACGTCGGCGAAGCCGAAGGTCGCCGCGCCGCCCTTGATCGAATGCGCCACCCGGAAGATCGCATGCAGATCCTCGTCCCGCGGGGCGTCGACGTCGATATTGAGCAGCAGCGACTCCATGTTCATGAGGTTGTCGCCGGCCTCTTCGAAAAACACGTCATAGAACTGCGAGAGATCGAAACCATCCTGGCTCGCGCCCTGACTCACGCCCTGACTCACGATTTCACCCATACTCACCTCTATGCAATATTCACGCTTTGCGGAGCCGACGATTCCGTCGCGAATCCATCCGCTCAGCGGATCACTTTGCGCACGACGTCGAGCAGCTTGCCCGGGTCGAACGGCTTCACCAGCCAGCCGGTCGCGCCGGCGGCCTTGCCCTTCGCCTTCATGTCGGCGCCCGATTCGGTGGTGAGGATCAGAATCGGCGTCGTCGCATAGGCCGCGAGCCCCCGCAGGTTTTGCACCAGGGTGATTCCGTCCATCCGCGGCATGTTCTGGTCGGTCAGGACCAGATCGATGTTCTCGGCGCGGGCCTTGTCCAGAGCCTCCTGGCCGTCCGCCGCCTCGATCACGTTGTAGCCCGCCCCCTTGAGGGTGAACGCCACCATCTGCCGCATCGACGCGGAATCATCCACCGCCAGAATCGAATGCATATCCTGTTCCTTCACCACCGCGTTTCAAAACAATTCGACCGAACCCGAAGCCATCTCCGCCTGCCGGACGGGATGCGGGTGCTCGACGGCGATCCCCTGCGCGGGATCGCCGCACCAATCCTGCAGGCGCGCCTCCAGGGCAAGCAGCCGCCGCTGCGCATGCCCGGTGAGCTGGCTTGCCATATCCTGGAACTGCAGCGCCGTGATGGCACTGCCGAGCGCGTCCTGGAACCGACGCCGTTCGTCGTCGCTGCGCCGCAGCGTGCCGGATTCCAGGGTCGCGACCTCATGGAAACTGGCGAGCAGGCGCGACGCCGCGTCGTTGAACAGGCGCTGCAGTCGATCCAGGTCGGCCTCGATCGCGGCGCACTCCTGCGCCGCGTTGCGGCGCGCCTCGAGGAGCGGCGGGACATTTTCTGAACTGACTTCGGATCTCATCGTTCGCCGTTTCGGTTCGCGCCCGGGTTCCGGCATCTGGCGCCGTGGAGCAAGTGTCCGCGACCGGCGTAGGGCCCGATACGGCGAAAAGGCGGAAAAAAATGGGGAACCTCGGATCAAACCGCGGCGCCGGCCGGTCTTGGGCCCAGCCCCCCCCTGTGCCGCCCGTCCCTGCCCTTCCTCGGCCCGGCCGCAGCCCGCCGGCGACACTTTTTCCGACGCGTCCATAGGTGTTCCGGCCCGTTTTGCGCCAGAATCCGGCCTTGGCCATGGTTCCGACGCTTTCCGCTCCCCCCACCCAACTGCTGGTGGTCGAGGATTCCGAACTCGACTACGAGCTGCTGCTCGCCCTGCTGGCGCGCAGCGGCCACCCGGTGCGCGCGCGCCGGGTGGAGGACGACGCGGGGATGCGCGGCGCGCTGCGGGACGGGGCGGTGGACATCGTGATCACCGATCACACCATGCCCCGCTTCGACGCTTTCGCGGCGCTGCGCGTCGCCAAGGAGCACGATCCGGATCTGCCGGTGGTCGTCGTGTCCGGCGAGATGTCGGAGGATCTCGCGGTGGCCGCCCTGCGCGCCGGCGCAGACGACTTCATTCTCAAATCGCGCATGTCGCGGATCGGCCCGGCGATCGCCCGCAGCCTGCAGGCCGCGACCGAGCGGCGCGCCGGCCGGGAGGCCGCCGCGGCGCTGGCGGAGAGCGAAAGCCGGCTGCGCGCGCTCACGCGCCACCTCGAAACGGTCAAGGAAGAGGAACGCCGCCGGATCGCGCGGGAAATCCATGACGACATCGGCGCCACGCTGACCGCCATGCGCTTTGAACTGGTCAGTCTGGCGCGGCAATTGCAAGGACAACAGCCGGGGCAGGATCCGGGACAGAACCCGGGACAGAACCCGGGGCAGGCCGATGCCGGGTCGCGACTGCGCGCGATCTCGAATCTGCTGGAGCAGGCGGTGGCGGCCAGCCACCGCATCCAGCACAACCTGCGGCCGCCGGTACTGGATGCCGGCCTGGTGGCCGCCCTGCAGTGGCTGGTGCAGAGTTTCGCCTCGCGCACCGCCATCCCGGCCCGGTTTGAAACCAACCGCGAAGACCTCCCGCTGCCCGCCGAGTGCGCCGCCGCCATGTACCGCGTCGCACAGGAATCGCTGGCCAACATCTCCAAGTATGCGCAGGCGCAGCGGGTTGCCGTGCAGCTGTTTGCGGCGCCGGAGGAAGTCACGCTGGAGGTCAGCGACGACGGCGTGGGATTCGATCCCGGCATGCTGCAGGCCACCCCGGGATTCGGCATCCGCGGCCTGGTCGAGCGCGCGCGCGGCCTGGGCGGCTGGGCCGAAATCAGTTCCGCCCCGAGCCGCGGCACCACCGTGATGTTCTGCGTTCCCACCCATGGCGGACCGAAACCGGAGCAGAAATCCGGCTTGCCTTCGGAAGATCCCAAGTGAAGCTCAAGACCATCGTCGTCGACGACCATGCCATCGTGCGCCGCGGGATCGTGCAGATCCTCTCCGATCATCCGGGCATCGAACTCGTGGGAGAGGCCGGCGACTACGGCCAGTTGCGCACGCTGCTCCGACGCAGCGGCGATCCGGATCTCCTGGTGATCGACGTCAACCTTCCCGGCAAGGACGGCATCGAGATCCTGAAAACTTTGCTGGGGGAATTGCCGCGGCTCAAGGTTCTGGTGGTCAGCATGTACCCCGAGGAGCAGTACGCGGTGCGCGCGTTCCGCGCCGGCGCCGCCGGGTACCTGAACAAGGCCGGAGCGCCGGAAAAACTCATCGAGGCGGTCGAGCAGATCGCCAACGGCCGCAAATACGTCACGCCCGAAATCGCCCAGGCGCTGATCGAGAACCTGAACGCTCCGGAACAAGGGCTGCCGCACGAACGGCTGTCGGATCGGGAATTCCAGACGCTGCGGCTGATCGCAACCGGTCACCGGCTGGCGGACATCGCCGAAGCGCTCGCGCTGAGCCCGAAGACGGTGAGCGTCTACCGGGCGCGGATCCTGGAAAAGATGGGCATGGAGAACAACGCCGAGCTGACGCACTACGCGATCAAGCACGGGCTGGTCGAATAGCGTGCGGCGAGGCTCGGTCCAGACATCATGATCGCGGCGCCGAGGCGCGGGCCGTTCCGGTGCCGTCGACCCATTGCAGAAAGCGATCCGCCGAAAGCGGCGGCGCATAGAGAAACCCCTGCACGATCCGGCATCCTTGCTGCGCCAGCATGTCCCGCTGCCCCTCGGTCTCGACGCCTTCCGCGACGAGCTGCAGCTTCAAGGCCTGGGCCATCGCAATGATCGCCGCGACGATGGCCGCGGCATCGTCGTCCGACTCCAGTTCCGCGACGAACGAGCGGTCGATCTTGATCGTGTCGATCGGCAGGCGCCGCAGATAGGCAAGCGAGGAATATCCGGTGCCGAAATCGTCGATGGCGATCGGCACGCCGAGTTCGCGGAATTCATGGAGCAGGTCCTTGGCGACCTTGAGATCCCGCATCAGGACGGTCTCGGTGATCTCGATTTCGAGTTGCGAGCGCGCCACGCCGTTGTGCTCGAGCGCGGCCCGAACGAGCCCGACCAAGTTGCCGCGCTGAAGCAGAATGGGCGAAATATTGACCGCCACCGGCATCGCTCCCATGTGGCGGCGATCCCATTCCGGCGCCCACATCCGCATCTGGCGGCACGTTTCGGCAAGCGCCCATTCGGTGATCGGGACGATGAGATTGCAGTCCTCGGCGGCGCGGATGAACTCGGCCGGCGCGACCAGTTCCCCGTCCCGGCGCCAGCGCAGCAAGGCCTCGGCACCGACCACGGCGCCGGTCGCGACCTCGATCTTCGGCTGGTAGTGGAGCACGAGTTCATCGCGCTCCAGCGCCCGGCGCAAACCCGCCTCGAGGCTCCAACGGGTCTTCACCGCCGTATTCATCGACTCTTCGAACGCCTGCCAGGACCCGCCGCCGCGTTTCTTCACCTCATACATCGCCATGTCGGCCTTGCGCAACAGGCTGTCGACGTCGTCGCCGTCACGCGGGAACATGGCGATGCCGATCGAGGTGGTCACGTGCACCGTATGGCCGAAACAATCGATCGGAACCCGGATCGCATCGATCAGGCGCCGCATGACCCGGTCGATGTCGTCGGCGCAGAACAGGTTGGTCAGCAGAACCGTGAACTCGTCGCCGCCCAGGCGGGCGACCCGGCTGTCCGGCGGCGCTTCCGGACGGACCGAATCGGATCGTGCGCGTCGCGCGCCCCGCGACGCGACGCGGGCCACCGTGTCGGTCTCCCGGATGGTCGAATGCAGGCGCCACGCCACCTCGCGCAGCACCTGATCGCCGACGTCGTGGCCCAGGGTATCGTTGATCTGCTTGAATCGGTCGACGTCGAGGAACAGCAGCGCGAGGGGAGCCTCCTCCACCTTGGCCCGCGCCAGCGTCGCGCCGAACTCCTCGACGAGAAAGCGCCGGTTCGGCAGTCCCGTCAGGCTGTCATAGTTCGCGAGGCGGCGAATCTGGTCCTCCGCCTGCCGGCGTTCGGTCACGTCCTGGATCACGCCGTGCAGACCGGTCGCCCGGCCGGCGGCGTCGTATTCGAACTCCGCCTCGACGCGGGCGATCTTCCCGCCGCCGTCGGCACACGCCAGGCCGCACTCGAAGGTCATCGGCGTGCCGCGGCGCAAGCCATCCCGCAGCAGGGATGCGACGCGTCCGCGGTCCTCCGGGGCGATCCGCGACCAGGCCCCCCAGATCGACGGCGCCCGGTCTTGCGAACCGAAGCCGGCAACGGCGCGGAACTCGTCGGAAACCCGGATGCTGCGCTGACGGAAATCCCACTCCCAGCTGCCGAGACGGGCGATGCGCTGCGCCTTGCTCAACTTTTCCTGGCTGGCGAGCAGTTCCTCCCGGGTATGGGCCGCCCGCAGCAGATAGCGCAGACGTTCGGAGAGCAGCATCCACTGGCCGCTCGACTTGACGAAAAAATCGGTTGCACCGGCCTCGTAGGCGCGGGCGACGGACTGCTCGTCATCGAGTCCGGTCAACATCAGAATCGGGACATGCTGCCCGCCGGGAAGCCGCCGGATCCGTTCGCAGGTCGCAAATCCGTCCGGAGGCGGCATCAGGGCATCGAGCACGACCACCTGGGGGCATTCGGCTGCGAAGCGCTCCAGCGCGACGGCACCCCCATCCGCTTCGACGACGCGCCAGCCCCGTTCGGCAAGCGCCGCCGAGGTCAGCATGCGCATCACCGGATCGTCGTCGACGAGCAGCACCGCATCGCGCACGCCCCCGGCGCCGTCCCGCTCCGCCGGCGCCTCGACGGCGCGCAGCGGCAGATTCACCGCGACACCTCGGCACAGATCTCCGCTTCCGGTTCGCCGCCACCGGGATGGCGCCCGAACCCCTGCGCCGAGCACACCACCTCCAACGCATGCAGGGCGCCGCCGCGAAGCGCGCGCGCGCTTCGCCACGACTCCTGCGCCGCGTCCGCATTTTCCTGGCGCAGCAGCGCCTCGACCTGGGCACAGATCCGCGCGAGCGCCAGGGCACCCAGGTTCGCGCTGGAGGATTTCAGGGTATGCACCGCCCGGATCACGGCGGGAAAATCGCGTTCGTCGAAGCCGCGGTCGGCGTCGGCGACCAGCGTCCCCGACGACTCGGCAAAGGTCGCGACGAGACGGCGCAGCAGATCCGGGGCGCCGTTTCGTTCCAGCGCCAGGATCGGCTCCAGTGCGCTGCCGTCGAGCGTGTCATCCGCGCCCTCCGCCGTCGCAGGGTGCGCACTACCGGTCATGCCGTCCGGCACCGCGGCCCGCCGCCCGCCGTCCCGGACGCACCAGCGCACCAGCGCCGCCGCCAGTTCCCGTTGGCGAAACGGCTTGGCGACGTGGTCGGTGAATCCGGCGTCCAGGCAACGCTGGGCATCGCCGCTCAACGCGTTGGCGGTCAGCGCGATCACCGGCAGCACCCGCGTCTGCGCCAGATCGTGCTGGCGGTAGTCCGGGTCCCGGATCCGGCGCACCGCCTCGAACCCGTCCAGATTCGGCATCTGGCAATCCATGAGCACGACGTCGAATCGACCTCGCTCGAGCGCGTCCAAGGCCTGCAAGCCGTCCGAGACCAGTTCGATCGCGCAGCCGAACGCGGCCAGCATCGCGCGCACGACTTCCTGGTTGACGGCGTTGTCTTCGGCAACCAGCACCCGCAATCCGGCCAGGCCCGCATCCCAGGATGGCGCCGCCTGCGCCGCCGGCGCCTGCGAGCCCGACTCGAGGACGGCGGCGATGCTGGCGATGAGATCGTTCTGGCGCACCGGCTTCGACAGGTAGGCGTCGATGCCGAGATCGTGCGCCTGACGCATGTCGTCGCGGCCCGACACCGAGGTGAGCATCACCAGGCGCAGGCCCTGCATCGCAGGGTCCGACCGGATCTGTTCGACCAGTTCCAGCCCGCTCATCACCGGCATTTTCATGTCGATCACGGCGCCGTCGAACGGCCGGTGCGACTGCACGGCGACACGCAGCATCTGCAGGGCCTGGCGGCCGTTTTCGGCGCAGGAGCAGTCGATCGCCAGGGCGCTCAACTGCTCCTCCAGGATCTGCCGGTTGGTGGGGTTGTCCTCGACGATCAGAATGCGCCGGCCCGCCAGAGACCCGACGCAAGCGACGGCGCGCGGGACCATCGTCGGGTCGCCCGTCGGCATCGGCACCTCGATCCGGAACACCGACCCTTCTCCGACCCGGCTCATCGCCAGAATACGCCCACCCATCAACTCGGCGAGCTGGCGCGAGATCGCCAGTCCCAGTCCCGTCCCGCCATAGCGCCGGGAGGAGGACTGATCGGCCTGCATGAAGCTCGAGAACAGACGTTCCTGCACCTCCGGCCGCATGCCGATTCCGGTATCCCGGACCTCGAACACGATGCGCAGCGGGCCGCCGGCCTCCGGGTCGGGGAACGGCTCGGCCACGCTCACCGCCAGGACGACCTCGCCCCGTTCCGTGAACTTGATCGCGTTGCCGATGATGTTGGTGAGGATCTGGCGCAGTCGCGTCGGGTCGCCGCGCAGGGCCGGCGGCAACCCCGGGTCGATCCGGTATGCGAGTTCGATCCGCTTCTGATGGGCCCGCGGCGCGAGCATTTCGATCAGGTCCTCGACCAACGTGCGCAAATCGACGTCGATCGCCTCGATCTCCATCTTCCCCGCCTCGATCTTCGAGAAGTCCAGAATGTCGTTGATGACCTTCAGCAGCGCTTCGCCCGAACGATACAGAGATTCGATGTACCGTCTTTGACGGTCGTCGAGATCGGTGCTCAACAGCAACTCGGCCATGCCGAGTACGCCGTTCATCGGCGTGCGGATCTCGTGGCTCATGTTCGCCAGGAACAGGGACTTCGCCTGGTTCGCGTGCTCGGCATTTTCCAGCGCGTCGGCGAGCGCCAGACGCATCGAACGCTCCTGGGTGATGTCGCGAACGATGACGAACGAATCCCGATCCTCGGACGCCGCCCCCATGCGCTTGATCTCCAGTTCCAGCCAACCGGAATGCCCGCCGACCAATGCCGCCGGCAGGACGATGGCGGCGGAATCGGCTCCGGCTTCGATGCGCTGCTGGGTCTCGATGGCGGAATGCGAGTCGGCGCCGAACAGCAGCGCGGCGAAGTTCTCGCCGATGAGCCGGTCCGGGGCGCCCCCGCACAGACGGACCATCGCGGCATTGACCCACAGCGCCCGCCCTTCGCCGTCGACGACGGCGATCGCCTCGTCCATGCGATCGGCAATCGCCGCCAGGCGCGCCGCGCCAACCCGATCCCCCACGCTGCGGCCGCCGGTCGGCGCCGCCCCCGAAATCCGTACCGCTTCCACCATCCGCACCCGCATCGTTGCAACGCCGCGCGCTCCCCTGCCGATGGTCCGGCACGGCACGCTATTTCCTTTTTAGCGCATGCCTCGCTCCGCCAAACGCCCGAATACCGTCGAATTTCCGGGAAACCCCGGCGGAAACCCCGGCCGATGGCACAATCCGCGTACAGAGGAAACCACCATGACCGCCCTGGCATTTGCCATCGCCGCGCCCGCCCTTGCCCTGCTGCTGGTGTTGGGGTCGCTGCACTTCCGCAAGACGGCGCGCCTCGAACGCGAACTGCGGTCGGCCCAGGACGCCCTGGCCGAACAGGCCCGGCGCTTCGACGTCTCCGCCCAGGAAATGGAAGGCGTCTCCTACGCCATCTCGCACGACCTGCGCTCGCCGCTGCGGATCGTCGAGGGGTTCGCGAACATCGTGCTGGAGGACTATGGCGACCGCCTCGACGGCATCGGCCGCGAGCACGTGCAACGGATCGTGGGCGCGGCCACGCGCATGAATCGGATGATCGACGCGTTGCTGGGCATGGCGCAGCGCACCAGCCGCGAGATCCGGCGGGAGCCGGTGGACCTGAGCGGACTGGGCAGGGAACTGGCGGAGGAGCTGTGCGCCAACGACGTGTCGCGCAAAGTCCATTTCGAGATCGCGCCCGACCTGGTTGCGGACGGAGATCCGGTGCTGCTGCGGATCGCACTGCAGAACCTGCTCGGCAACGCGTTCAAGTTCACAGCCAACGCGACACCGGCGGAGGTGGCGTTCGGTTGCGAGGAGGAGCGGGACGGCGTGCCGGTGTATTTCGTGCGCGACAACGGCGCGGGGTTCGACATGCGCTTCGCCGACCGGATCTTCGGCCTCTTCCAGCGCTTCCATTCCCAGAACGAATTTCCCGGAACCGGGATCGGCCTGGCGACCGTGCAGCGGATCGTGCGCAAGCACGGCGGCGCGATCTGGGCGGAGTCGGAGCCCGGGAAGGGGGCGTGCTTCTATTTCACGCTGCGAGGAGAGTAGCCACCACGCTGACGGCTGGTGTAGTGCTTCGCAAATACCGGCGCGAAGGAAAAATGGACCCGTTGGCGAGTTGAGCGGACGGCCCCGCGCAGGGAATGGGCGTGCGATTGCGGCGATGACGCCTGCACCACGCAGGCGATCGGGGCGCTTGCCATCTTGCAATGCCACGGTGTTTGCCGAGATCCGGGTGCCCTGCACCGGTTCCGGCCCCATTGAGGGGCGCGGTGCGCAGCGCAGGCGCCGGGGCGGCGCGCAATCGCGCGCCTCCAC
>JAKCCX010000014.1 GCA_021838715.1 Pseudomonadota bacterium
TCGATGGGGAAATGCAAGCAAAAGTCATCCCGATTGGGTAGCATCGCGCCCGGCTCCGTGGATGGTGGAGCGTCGTCCCTGGCACCCGATTTCCCCCGGGTGCGGTTGTCTTTCGCAAAAAGCCCGCCGATTCATGCTGTCCGAGCACTCCCGCCCCCGCCGTTGCCGCCGGCGACCGTTCCCGCATGTCGCGGCGGGCGCATTGCTCTCGTTCGCGGCGCTCTCGCTCATCTTGGCAGGCTGCACGCTGGGCCCGGACTTCCATCGGCCTGCGGCGGTCGTCGGCGGCAACTACACCGATATGCCGCTGCCGGCGAAGATCGGCGCGACCGGCCCGGCCGCCGGGCGGCAACGCCTGCGACCCGGCAATGACCTCGTCGGCGACTGGTGGATCCTCTTCCGGTCCGACCCGCTCGACCGCCTGGTCGCGGAGGCGCTTCGCGACAGCCCGAGCATGGCCGCGGCATCGGCGGCGCTCCGCGAGGCGCAGAAGACCTACGCCGCCAATCGGGCAAGCCAGCTTCTGCCATCCGTGGGCAGCACGTTCAGCGGCCAACGCTCCCGGATTTCCGGTGCCGAGTTCGGACTTCCGTTCGGCGGCATCGATTACACCCTGTTCAATGCCCAGGTGAATGTGTCCTACAACTTCGACCTCTTTGGCGGCGTGCGCCGTCAGCTCGAAGCCCTGCAGGCGCAAGTCGACTTCGAGCAGGACCAACTGCGCGCCGCCCGCCTGACGCTGGCCGGCAACGTCGTGACCTCGGTGATCCGTGCCGTGCAGCTGCGCGACCAGATCGCCGCACAGCGGGCGGTGGCGGCCATGCAACAGGACGGTCTCGCGATCGTCGCGCGCCGATTCGACATCGGCGCGGTCTCGCAGGCCGACGTGCTGGCGCAGCAGACCGCTCTGGCGCAGACGCAGGCCGGGATTGCCGGCCTGGAAAAACAGCGGGCGCAAATGCTGCATCTGCTTGCCGTCTACCTGGGCAAGTCGCCGTCCGAGGCGGACCTGCGGGACCTCGATACGGTGCGGCTCACGCTGCCGCAAGACCTGCCGGTGAGCGTGGGCAGCGATCTCGTGCGCCAGCGTCCGGATATCCTCGCGTCCGAGGCGCTGCTGCACGCGGCGAGCGCGCAGGTCGGGGTTGCGACCGCGAACCTCTATCCGCAGCTGTCCCTGGGCGCGAATTTCGGCAGCGTCGCCACCACGGCCGGGTCGATGTTCACCGCCAACTCGGCGATCTGGGGGCTCAACGCCGGGCTGGCGCAGCCCCTGTTCCACGGCGGCGCCCTGGACGCGCGCGACGCCGCCATCGCGGCATTCGACCAGGCTGCCGCCGCCTACCGCCAGACGGTTCTTGCCGCCTTCGCCAATGTATCCGACGCCCTGCGCGCCCTGCAATTCGACGCCGAGGCGGCGCAGGCGCAATCGCGGGCGTATGAGCAGGCGCGCGCCTCGCAGGGACTGATCTCGGCGCAATACCGGGATGGCGGAGCGAGCTACCTCAACCTGCTGGCCGCCCAACAGCAGGTTCGGCAAACTTCCGTGGCCCTGGCGCAAGCCCAGGCGGACCGATTGGCCGATACCGCGGCGCTGTTCCAGGCGGTGGGGGGCGGCTGGTGGAATGCCGGCGGCCGGCATGCAGCGCCTTTGGCGACGCGTGGAGCGCCGTCGGTGGCGCGCGGTGCAGCAAATGGCGCCCATGCCCCGGCGCAAAAGGACCCGACTCGATGAGTGACCGAAACGACCCTCACCCCGTGACACCGGATTCCACGAATTCCGGCGCGCCGGCAACGCCGGCCCGCCGCCACCCCGGCCTTCTGCGGCGCACGCTATTCATGATGCTGGGCGCGCTGCTGCTGATCGGGGCCATCGTTCTCGTCAAGGTGATGCTCGTCCGCAAGATGATGGCCTCGTTCCATCCGCCGGCACCGCCCGTCGTCACCACGATGGCGGTGCATGCGGAGTCCTGGCGCGACCGCATCCATACCATCGGCAGCGTGCGCGCGTGGCGCGGCGCCGACCTCGGCCCGGAACTCGCCGGCGTGGTCCGGCATGTCCGCTTCCGCTCGGGGCAGGACGTCAAGGCCGGGGCGGTGCTGGTCGAACTGAACGTCGACGACGAGCGCGCGCAACTGCGCTCCCTCGAGGCGGCGGCGGCGCTGGCCCGGACCACCCTGCGGCGCGATCGCGCCCAATGGACCGCCCGTGCGGTAAGCCGGGCGGTGATCGATGCCGACGAGGCCGACCTCCGGAGCAAGACGGCGCTGGTCGATCAGCAGCGCGCGCTGATCGAGAAGAAGATCATCCGTGCGCCCTTCTCCGGTCGCCTCGGAATCACGACCGTCAACCCGGGGCAGTACCTCAACCCCGGCGACAAGGTGGTCAGTCTGGAGGCGATCGACCGGGTATTCGTCGATTTCACGGTCCCGCAGCGGGAGGTCGCGCAGGTCTCGAAGCGGGCCGAAGTGCAGATCTCGGTCGATGCCTGGCCGTCGCGGACGTTTCATGGCCGGATCACGGCCGTCGGCTCGACCCTGGATGCCGCCACGCGCAACCTGCAGGTCGAGGCCACCCTGCCCAACCGCGACCATGCGCTTGCGCCGGGCATGTTCGCCACGGTGCGGATGGGGGTCGGAGCACCATATCGCGTCATCGTCGCGCCGCAGACCGCCGTGTCGTTCAATCCCTACGGCGCGACGGTGTTCGTCGCCGAACCCGAGAAAAATGCCCATACGTTCACCGCGCGCCGGGTGTTCGTGACCACCGGTGCAACCCGCGGCGACCAGGTCGCGATCCTGCAAGGCTTGAAGGAAGGTGACGTGGTCGTCACGAGCGGCCAGATCAAGCTCAAGAACGGCGCGCCCATGCAGGTGGACAACAAGGTCCTGCCCTTGAACGACGCCAACCCGACGCCGCAAGAGTGATGAAGATCACCGATATTTTCATCCGCCGCCCGGTGCTGGCGGCCGTCGTCAGCCTGCTGATCCTCGTGCTGGGGCTGCGCGCCTTGGCCGGCCTGCCGGTTCGGCAATACCCGTATACCCAGAACGCCGTCGTCACGATCACCACCAACTACTACGGCGCGGACGCCGAGACCGTTGCCGGCTTCATCACGCAGCCGATGGAGGCGGCGATCGCCCAGGCGCAGGGCATCGACTACATGTCGTCCAACAGCATGACCGGACAGTCGGTGATCGTCGCGACCCTGCGCTTGAACTATGACGCGAACCGCGCCCTGACCGAGATCAACACCCAGATCGCCTCGGTGCGCAACCAGCTCCCGCCCGCCGCGCAGCAGCCCGTCCTCACGGTCGACGTCGGGCAGACCACCGACGCGATGTACATGGGCTTCTACAGCGACGTCCTGGCGCGCAACGCCGTCACCGACTATCTGCTGCGCGTGGTGCAGCCGAAGCTCGATGCTGTCCCCGGGGTGCAGACCGCAGAAATCCTCGGCGCCCGCCAGTTCGCCCTGCGGGCCTGGCTCGATGCCAACCGCCTTGCCGCCCACGGGTTGACCGCCTCGGACGTGGTCAATGCGCTGGCGGCGAACAACTATCTTGCGACCCTGGGGGCCAGCAAGGGGCAGATGGTCACGGTCGACCTGCGCGCCGGCACCGACCTGCACAGTCTCGCGGAGTTCCGCCGCATGGTGATCAAGCAGGCCAACGGCGCGCTGGTGCGCCTGGGCGACGTGGCGACCGTATCGCTGGGCGCCGAAGACTACAACAGCAACGTCGCGTTCAGCGGCCGCGATGCCGTGTTCATCGGCATCAAGGTTGCGCCCGAAGCCAACCTGCTCGACGTGGCGCGGGACGTGCGCAAGGCCTTCGGGCCCATTGTGGAGCAGTTCCCTACGGGACTCACCGGCAAGATCGTCTACGACACCACCGAGTTCGTGAACACCTCGATCCACGAGGTCGTCAAGACCCTGGTCGAGGCCCTGCTGATCGTCACCGCCGTCATCTTCGTGTTTCTCGCCAGCGTGCGCGCGGTGGTGATTCCGGTGGTGGCGATCCCCCTCTCGCTGATCGGCACGTTCTTCGCGATGCTGCTGTTCGGCTACACGGTGAATCTGCTCACCCTGCTCGCGCTGGTGCTGGCGATCGGCCTGGTGGTCGACGATGCGATCATCGTCGTCGAGAACGTCCACCGCCATATCCACGAGGAAAACCGATCCGCGTTCGATGCCTCCCTGATCGCGGCGCGCGAACTCGGCGGACCGATCCTGGCGATGACGGTGGTGCTGATCGCGGCGTATGTGCCGATCGGCTTCCGCGGCGGCCTGACCGGCGCGCTGTTCACCGAGTTCGCCTTCACGCTGGCCGGCGCGATCACGGTTTCGGGGGTCATCGCGCTCACGCTGTCGCCGATGATGTGCTCGCGGCTCTTTGCCCGCAATGCCGGCGATTCGCGCTTCGCGCGCTTCGTGGACCGCCAGTTCCGGCATGTGCACAGCGCCTACACGCGGACGCTGGAGAGCCTGCTGCGGACCTGGCCGGCGATCCTGGCGGGCGGCGTTCTGCTGCTGGGCGCCGTGGTGCTGCTGTTCCAGACGGCGAAGACCGAACTCGCGCCGCAGGAGGACCAGGGCGTGGTGCTGTATCAGCTCATCGGCCCGCCCGACGCGACGGCACAGCAGATGCAGACCTATGCCCATCAGGTCTTCGACGTCGCCCACCGGCTGCCCGAATACCGGCAGATGTTCCAGATCACCGGCACCCCCAGCCTGAACCAGGGGATCGGCGGCGTGCTCCTCAAGCCCTGGGATCAGCGCAGGCGCGGCGCCGCGGCGATCCAGATGCAGTTGCAGGAGCAATGGAACGGCATTGCCGGCGGCCGCATCGCGGCGTTCCAGTTCCCGCCCCTGCCCGGCGCGCGCGGCCTGCCGGTGCAGTTCGTCATCACCACGACCGAGCCCATCCAGAACCTCAACGAGGTTGCGCAGAAGGTGCTCGACAAGGCGCGCGCCAGCCACAAGTTCTACTTCATCGACGCCGACCTGAAAATCGACAAGCCGCAGCAGACGCTCGAGGTCGACCGCGACATGCTCGGTTCGATGGGCATGACCGAAGCCGATTTCGGCGCTGCGCTGGGCGGCGCGCTCGGCGGCAATTACGTCAACTATTTTTCGATTTCCGGCCGTTCCTACCGGGTCATCCCGCAGGTGCTGCAGGTCGACCGCCTGAATCCTGCCCAGGTGCTCGACTATCAGCTGCGCGCGCCCAACGGCACGACCTTCCCGGTGTCGACGGTGGCGCACTGGAAGACCGAGGTCGTTCCCGAGACGATCTCCCACTTCCAGCAGCTGAATTCCGCGACCATCGCCGGCGTGAACGCCGCGCCGATGGTGTCGGAGAGCGAGGCATTGCAATTCCTGCGCGACACGGTCGCAGAGGTCGCCGGGCCGCAATATACCGTCGACTACGCCGGGCCGTCGCGCCAGTTCGTGCAGGAATCGGGCGGATTCGCGATCACCCTCGCGTTCTCGATCGTGATCGTGTTCCTGGCGCTGGCGGCGCTGTTCGAGAGCTTCCGCGATCCGGTGGTGATCCTGGTCTCGGTGCCGATGGCGCTCTTCGGCGCGCTAATCTACGTCAACCTGGGGTCCTCGCTCAACATCTATTCTGAGGTCGGCCTCGTGACCCTGATGGGCCTGATCAGCAAGCACGGCATCCTGATCGTGCAGTTCGCCAATGAACTGCAGCGCGCGGGCCGATCGAAGTTCGATGCGATCGTGGAAGCGGCGGGCGTGCGTCTGCGGCCGATCCTGATGACGACGGCGGCGATGGTGCTGGGCGTGTTCCCGCTGGTGATCGCCTCGGGTGCCGGCGCGGCCGGCCGGCAGGCGATGGGCTGGGTGGTGTTCGCCGGCCTGTCGATCGGCACGATCTTCACGCTGTTCGTGGTGCCGGCGATGTACATGTTCCTCGGCGCGGTGCATACGCGCCGTTGATCGGGTTGCGGATCTGGGAGTCTCCTTGATTTCCGTGTGTTTTAGGACGGTAGCGGCATCCAGGATTCATGCGGGCTCAAACCGTGGCCCCAATTATTTATTCTTTTGAATCAATGCGTTCCTGAGTCCTGAATTTCCTCTTTTCTGAAGCCGCGCTCCTCGCCCACGCTTCGGCCAACACCACGGCGGCCTACTCGCTCACGGACCATTCTCGGTTGCGGGAACTTGTCGAAGCCGGATTCGCACCGTGAGTGTTTCCGTGCTTTCTTCAGCGTAGGAAAATTGGACCACCGGGAAGCCGACGCTCGCGAAATATCGCTCGCGACCCCTTGCGGACCCCTGGCGCTTCCAGGAAGCGGGCACACATACCGACGAGCGGACTTTCGACTACGACTTCGACTCCCCAATGCGGCGCCGCAGCCTTCCGCCACCCGCCGCGGTCAGTCCAATCAAGGCCATGCCGTACAAGCCGAGCGGACCGGGTTCGGGCACGCCCGTAGTGCCACCGGCCGGTCCCGAGAATGGATCGAGCGATCCGCCGCCAGCAAGCGAAAAAGTCTTGCCTTCAAGGTAGCCATTCTGCGCGTCATTGACGTTGTAATAAATTGATACGCCACTTGCTGCCGAAAGATCGGCAAGCTGGGCACTGCCGCCCAGCAGGTCGAGGTAGTTGACGTAAAACGCATTCCCCGAACCCTGGGTCAGGTCCAGGCTGTTGCCGACGCTGAGCTGCAGGGCACCCCAGGCGAAGTTGTTCGTGAACCCATCCCCGGCAAAACCTGCGAGGGAAAACTGGTGCGAGGTGCCCATGGCGCCGGAGAAGATCAGCGTCGCCAGGGAGGTGTCCCACAGCGAGTTTTGCGTGCTCTGATTGAAAAAGTTGTTCTGCACGTCGAACACGTCCCCGGCGCCCCCTTTCAGGTAGCCACTCGAGCCGATGTTGAGGGTGGTGAAGGTCTGGGTGGACGGGTCGCTGAGGTAGGCACCGTTGTTCGTGAAGGTGCCCGTCCAGGCGACGTCCGCATTCGAGGTCCTGAGGGTTGCACCGGAATCCACGGTGACTGCGCCGCCGAGGTGACTGCCGGTGGCCATGACCAGTGTGCCGCCGCTCACGCTCGTGCCGCGGGAGAAGGAGCTGTTGCCGCCGACCGTCCAGGTGCTCGAGCCGGTTTTGGCGAAGTTCGTGAAGCCATGGTACTGACCGCCGACGCTCGTACTGTCGAGGTTGAACGTATTGCCGGATGGAGCGTTCCGATCGCCGCCCAAGGCGAGGGTATTGCTGCCCCAGCTGACCACCGCACCGGTGATCTTCGAACCGGCCTCGAGCGTCAAGGTATTGCCGTTGCCTTGTAGCAGCACCGCATCGTTTCTCGGGCCGACGCCACCATCGGCCCGCCCGCCGGCGATGGTGCCGGCGTTGATGAGGTTCGCGTGGCCCAGTGCTAGAACGCCAACGCCTCCGGAGCCTCCCATACCAAACGCACCTCCCGAACCGCTCGGGCCATCGACACCGTCCGCACCAGCCGACGCTTGGGCATTAGTTGGCCCAGAGCCCAAACAACCATACACGCCAGTATTGCCGCTGCACCATGAGCCTCTTCCTCCGGAAGCTCCCTTCCCGCCGAATCCCCCGTCACCGCCGGCGCTTCCGACTCCCGCATTGCCGCCATTGCCACCGGCAATCGAACCCTTGTTGACCACCGCGGCATTCTTAAGCATCACCCCCACACCCCCTGAGCCGGCCAATCCGCCGGCCCCTCCATTGCCGCCCGTTCCGCCAATCCCGCCAGCACCGCCGCTTTCCGGAATATCCGTAATGACGTACGACTCACCATTAGTTTCCAAAGAGCTTTCAAAGTCGGAGTTAGGAGGTTGTTCCTCTTTGAGTAGCCTTTGCCTTTCAGCGTACCATCCGCTACCTCCACCGCCCCCCCAGCCGCCCGCGCCGCCTGTCCCTCCGCTGCCGCCTGCCCCCCCGTTTCCGCCAACAATCGTTCCTGCGTTGTTTAACCTTCCGCCGGTTAGATCAGCACCCAAGCCTCCGTCTCCCCCCGTTCCTCCATTGCCTCCGCCTCCACCGTTGCCCCCATTTCCCCCTGCGGAACCCGGCGCACCGGCGATGTAGTAACTACCAGTATCAGTTAGCTGATTTATAGCAGCGGGATAAGACTGTCTATAAACTTTTGCGGCGGATGCGTCCGGACCACCGGACGCGCCGCCTTCGCCTCCCGCGCCGCCCTCGCCTCCCACGCCGCCTTTGCCACCCACGCCGCCGGTGATCTTCCCAGTGCTCGTGACTGTTCCTACACTCAACAACAGCCCCGCGCCTCCCGCGCCGCCGTTGCCGCCGCCCGCACCGCCACCTCCAGTGCCGCCGTTGTTTCCGCCATAGCCATCGCCGCCACCGCCCCCATCGCCGCCCGCGCCCCCATTGCCCCCGCTCCCGCCACGCCCCCCTTTGACGACACCCGCCAGATTGATGCCCCCCTGGGCGTGGGTGACCACCAAGCCTGCGCCACCGGGAGATCCACCAACCGACGCGCCACCATCGCCGCCGGGGCCCCCGAGGCCCCCAAGGGAAAAACAGGGCCAGACGGGGCAAGGGAAAAAGCTATAGTCGGAGACACGACTACCAGTGGAATAAAAGAGGCCACTAAAGCCGTAAGCCCCGGATCCGCCCTGGCCGCCATAGCCCCCGCCGCCGCCGTTGCCTCCATTGCCTCCGAGCACGCTGATGATAGCGCTGGAGAGGGTGCCGCTGAAGATGGCACCGCCGATGCCACCAGAACTGCCCAGCGATCCCGCCCCCCCCTGTGCGCCACCAGATCCGGGGTCTCCCAGAGACGTGCCACCAAAGCCGTCGATGCCGGTCTGGCCTTGAGTACCATTGAATCCATTGGGGCCCGGTGCCCAAAAGCCGCCGTGGAGGGTACCGCCGGAGACAGCACCGGCGTGGCCGCCAGAGCTGCTCAGCGATCCCGTATCCCCCTGTGTGCCGCCCGATCCAGGGCCTCCTGGCGACGCGCCGACCACGTGGCTGGCCCACGCGACCGGCATCCTCAAACAGGTTGCGGCAACCGCGATGGCGAGTGTGAGGGCAGTAGGCCGACTCGCGGGATTGGAGCCGCGCCAGCTTATATTCCGTGGCCGAGGTGCAGACTGGACAATGCGCTTCGAGAGTGCATGGGCGAGAGTTTGCATAGTCACGGATTTCCTTTTTTGTCCACTGCTGTCCGATTGACGAATCGGTGGGGAACGGGTCAGCGCATCAATGAACGGCGATGTCCCGCTCGGTGTTGAACGGGACGGGCAGCAACTCCGGGAAGCGATCCTACGTGACCCATTTCTGAACGGCAACACTGGG
The DNA here is from genome assembly GCA_021838715.1 of Pseudomonadota bacterium. Classification (GTDB taxonomy): domain Bacteria; phylum Pseudomonadota; class Gammaproteobacteria; order Burkholderiales; family Burkholderiaceae_F; genus GJ-E10. The sequence goes on from JAKCCX010000014.1 coordinate 9,325, forward strand.
TTGTCATGTTGATATCAACATGACAACCCAGTGCGGTCGCGCTGGATTTCCCGATTCCGGATTCCAAGCGCGCCACCGGACATCCGGGAACTCGGTTATCGCGCAAGACGCCGGCCGCTATCGCAGGTTTCACGTTTTTCCGGCGCGCATCGCGCAGATCGCTTCCACGCCGGCAACGATGTTCTCCACGGCCGCCGCCTTATCCGAGCCGCGGTGCCGCGCGGCAAACTCCTTCGCTTGTGCGGCGCAGGTTCCGGTTTCCATCACGTTGCCAATCGTCATTTCCACGCCGGCCAGGGTCTGCTGACCCCGCAGCACGAGCCCCGCACCCATCGATGCGACGCGTAGGGCCGTGAGACCCGCTTCGAGATGCTGGGGCGCGCACAACTGCGGAATTCCGTGAAGCAGCGTGGTCGCGACCGTCCCTGCGGGAGCGTACGAGACGCACAGATCCATCCCGTCGCAAAGCGGATCGATCCGCACGGGTTCACTCGTCACGATCAGGCCAGGCCGAGCCAGCGAGGCAGTCAAGCCGCGAGGAAGGTCGGGCGCATGACAGACGACGTCGGCGTCGATCGAGGAAAGCGCTTTGAGGATTGCGCCACAGCCGGGCATTTGCGACCGGAGATATGCGAACACGCGGTGTTTGCCGCGCCCCGCCCATTCGACGGTCTTGCCATATCCCAGTTCGTCAAAGACCCCAACGTACCGCTCGTTGGCGCGCGCGCCGTAGTGATCGAGTTCCGGATAGGTTGCGAGCCAGCGCGGACAATCGTCGAAAAGCTCCGAGAGCGCGACGAGCCCGCGCAGATGCATCGCCGAAAGGACGCGGTTGGCGAGGTCGAGCGCCTGCGCTTCCGCGAGCGCTGCGGCCTCCACGGGAATTTCCGGAAATGCGGGCAAGGGGGCCACGCGCGGCGGGATTTCGAACCCGGTGCCGATCCAGGCCGTGGGGATCCCCAGCGAGCGCGCGGCCAGCGCTGCCGTCGGCGCATGGTCGAGAACGATCGCGTCGGGCGCGTACATCCGGATCAGATTGATCCATGCCTGCATCAGTCCCACCAGATGGGATGCTTCGCCCCACCCCTGATGCAGGAGGATGTCGGCGTAGCTCGCCAGCTTCGCGCCGGCGTGGGGCACGGGGGACGGCGGACAGATCGGCGCCTGGACGAACGCCAGCCCGGCCGGCGCCAAGGTGTGGGCCGCGCACCCCAGATCCCGTGCAGCGACCAGCACGACGTGCCCGTGCGCCTTCAGCCGATCGGCAAGCGGCCGGATGCGCGAGAGGTGTCCCAGATTGCGGCCCAGTTCCCAGGCGACGAGGATCCGGCTCATCTACCGTTGCAGCGCAGAGCCGAGCATGGCGTTCAACCGCAGAAGGTCGGCGATGTCGAGCGCGCCCGCCGCCGCCTTGAGTTTCAGGCTTTGCAGCAGGGTTTCGTATCGGGCCTTGGCGAGATCGCGCTGCGCGGCGTATCGCTGGCGCTGCGCTTCGAGCACGTCCAGATTGGTCCGCAATCCTACCCGGTATCCTTTCTGGTTCCCGGTCAGCGCATGAATCCCGGCATCGAGCGCAAACCGCAGCGCCCGGATCTGTTCGAGCCCATCCATCACGCCTTCGAACGCGTTGCTTGCATCGACGGCGACCTGCCGGCGCGCGGCGTCGAGCTTGGCTTGCGCCTTCTCTTTCCTTGCGCCGGCTTGCGCGATTTTGCCTTGCATTGCGCCGCCGTCGACGATGGGCATGTTGAACTGCAGCATCGCCGTCTGGGCCATCGCGTTGGTCGCGAAATCGATCGGGTTTACGTTGTTCCCGGACGAATAATTGCGGCCATAAGATCCGACCAGATCGAGCGTCGGAAGCCGCTGCGCCCGCGCGCGTTCGACCTCCAACCCCGCCGCATCGACCGCGGCCTCTCCGGCCATGACGGAGGGATTATCTGCCCGGGCATGTTCGACCCAGGGGTCCACTTCCGCGGGATCGGGCGCGGAGATGCGGATATCGTCCCGCAGCGCCGCAAACGGCGTGGCCGGAAACGGTCCGAGGATCTTCTCCAGATCGGCACGCTTGCTCTCCACATCCGATCGGGCCGACAAGCTCTCGTACCGCGCCATCGCTGCCTTGGCCGCCGCCTCGTCCACATCCGTGATGCTGCCGACGCCGGTATCGAAGCGGTGCTTTGCCGCGATCCGCTGTTGCTCGGCCGCGCGAACCTGCGCAGTGGCCGCGGCAAGCGACTCCTGCGCAACCAGCACTCCGAAATACGCCTGGACGACTCGGATGATGAGGTCCTGTTCCGCGAGGGAAAACTGTGCGTTCGCCTGATCGGCAAGCCGGTGGCTCTCCCGGTACGCCTCGAAGTCCTGAACGTGCACCAACGGAATGTTCAGTTGCACGGTCCAGCCCACGGCATTGAACGTGCGATCGACCATCGGCAGTCCGGTGTACGAAACCGGCCCGCCGGTTCTGCCCATTTGCGAATTTGCGCCCAGCGACGGCAGCAGCGCGGAACGGGAAATCCGCACCTGGTCCACGGCAACCACAAGATCCTGCCGCTGCCCCGCGATCGTGGGGTCGTTCTGCACCGCCAATCGGTACGCATCCAGGAGATCGAACGCCTGTGTGCGAATCGGCAGCAGGAAGAGCAGCGCGGCAAGAGCGTTCGCGACCACGAGGATCGCCCGCGTTCGTCCTCGCGCGTTCATCGTTCGCCACCGCTTTCCGCGAAGGTCTTCTCGATCGGCGAAAGTATGTAGTTCAAGACCGTGCGCTTGCCCTCCTGGATCTCCGCCGAGACATCCATTCCCGCCAGCAGCCGCAAGCGACCGCCCGGTCCGTTCAGGCTTTGCCGATCCAGGTCGATGAGCGCCCGATAGGTTCGCGGGTCTGCCGCCGCGGATTCATCCGATCCCCCGGGATTTCCGCTTCCGGACTGGGCGGAACGGTTGCGCTGCGCATCGGAATCCGGAGAAATCTGAGCGACCTGGCCGCGGATCGTTCCGTATTTCTGAAAAGGATAGGCGGCAAGTTTCACTTCGACCGCCTGGCCGACGCGCACGAACCCCACGTCCGCGTTGCGAATCATCACCTCGGCGCGCAAGGGCTCGTGTTCCGGAACGAGGGAAAGCAAGACGGTTCCGGCGGAAACGACCGACCCGACGGTGTGCGTTGCGATGTCCTTGACGACCCCGGCTTGCGGTGCGCGCAATTCCAGCAGGCGATCCTTGTGTTCCTGCTTGCGGACCTCCTGCGTGAGCTTTTCATATTCGCCTTGCGCCTGGACCATTTCGTTTTGCAGATCGCTGCGATACTTCGACGTAATGCCGTCGCGCTGCCGGCTCTCCTCCGCGATCGCGGCCTGGAGGCTCGCGACCCGGGCCTGCTGTGCGCGCAGCTCCTGATCGTTTTCGAGAAACTGCCGCTGCTTCTCGTCGACGAGCACCCGCGGCACATAGCCGTCCTGGCCCAGGCGGCGATACGAGTCGGCCTGCGCCGCCAACGAGGGTTCGAGGCGTTGGAGCTTCTCCAGGGTTGCCGTCCCGGCCTGCAAATCCTCCTTTGCGCGCTCCACCGCGTCGGTCTGTTTTTCGACCGCATCGCGATACGCGCGGCGGCGGTCGTCGAACTGCGCCTGCACACGGGCGAACAACGCCGGAGGATCCCCTGCGGCGTGCGGCAATCCCCTTCTGCCGCCCAGTTCGGCCTGGATTCGGCGAAGCTCAAGACCTTTGCGCGCCTGCGCATCGGTCAACGCCGCCGTATCGGCCTGCGCATCCGACGCGTCCATGCGCAGCAGGACTTGCCCCGCGGCAACGGCTTGCCCCTCCTGGACGAGGATTTCCTGGACGATTCCGCCATCGGCGGGCTGCACGATCTTGACGTAGGACCGCGGTACCAGGTGCCCCGTGGCGCTCGCGATGATGTCCAATTTCCCGAATGTCGCCCAGGCGATCAAGAGCAGAAACAGCGCCGCCACGGCGTAGAGCACCGCGCGCGGCAGGGGCGCGGGGGGATCCTCCTGCAGCGAGAGCAGCGCGGGCGCGAAGGCAAGCGCCTCGCGCGGGATCTGCGGATTCCATTGCGGCGTGGAACTACTCATCTGCGCAACATTCCGGAATCCCCGACGCGGCCAACGCCGGGGTTCGCGTCATCGGCGCCCTCATCGCAGCGCCGGTGCGCCGGCAGCACCCTGGATCTGCTTCCAGGGGTCTATGGTCTGCACCCCAGTTGCGAATTGCGGACTGGTCAATGCGGCTTGCGCCGCCGCAAGCGCCATGCCCGTCAGGTTTCCGTTCATCCCGAAGTAGTAGGCCAGATCCCCGCCATTGGCGGCGGTCGGACTGCTCGCAAGCTGCGCCGTCGACATGCCGTTGGATAGCGCCCAATTCGCGGGCGAGCCGGCGGCGTTGAACTGGTTCACGAGGGAGGCGAAGCTGAACTCCTCGATCGCCTGGTTGCGCAGCGGATCCGGGCTTGCGGCGTTATACGAGGCGCTCGCCTGCTCGATGACCTGCAGCGTCACGTAGTTCTGCTCGGGCGCCCCCGAATACCAATTGGCGAACGTGATGCTGTCGCCCGCCGCGCCGTCGTGGAGCACCAGGTTGTTGCCGCTCTTGGTGAAGGATAGGTTCTCGGCATCGATTCCGCCGCCAAGCGACAGGACGCTCTTGGCGCCCGCCGCAGGCTGCAGCAACGTCGCGCCGTCTCCCAGGCTCACGGCAACTACATTGGCGCTGGCGCCCGTCGAGATGGTATCCGCGTTCTTCCCGGCAGCGAAGAAGTCGTTGTAGTTCCCGCCCGTCAGCGTGGATGCGCCCGCACCGGCCAACAATGCGGCCTGGTTCCACTGCGCCTGCAGGAGATCCTGTCCGGCTGTCGCGCCGCCCTCGAGGAACGCGACCCCGTAGCCGCCGGTCAGGCTGTCGTTGCCGGAGTTGGCGACGATTTCGTTGACCGGATCCCAGTTGCCCGCCGCGGAGAGATTGCCGCTGCCGGTCAGAACCAGGGTATCCACACCGAACGGCAGGGTGTAGCTCACCGACGAGGAAATCGTGTTGTTGCCGAACGGGTCCGCGATAACGATATCGGAGGAGTTGTTCACCACGAAAAGATCGTTGCCGACGCCGCCGATCAGCAGATCGATCCCGCTCCCCGAAACCAGGGTGTCGTTCCCCCAAAACCCAAGCAGGATGTCGTTTCCGGAGTTGGCGATCAGAGTGTTGTTTCCGTCAAAGTTTCCGATCCCCAACAGGTTGCTGCTGCCGGTGAGCGCCAGCGTCTCTACGCCCGTGGGCAGCATATAGCTCACGGAAGACGAAATCGTGTCGGCGCCGTGCGTGCTGCCGACCTGCACCCAATCGGCGCCATTGTTCACCACGAAGAGGTCGTTTCCGGTCCCTCCCAGCAGCGTATCGATGCCGGCGCCGGCGACCAGCGTGTCCGCGCCCGAGCCGGCTTGCAACGTGTCGTTGCCCGAATTCGCAATCAGCCTGTTGGCGGCATCGCCGTTGCCGGTACCGGTCAGGTTCGTCGCTCCCGAGAGCGCGAGCGTATCCACACCGGTCGGCAGGACGTAATTCACCGAGGACGAAACGGTGTCGGAACCGTGGGTTGGACCGACCTGCACGCTGTCCGTGGCGCTGTTCACGACGAACAGGTCGTTCCCGGATCCGCCGATCAGGGTGTCAGATCCCGAACCCGCTTGCAGGGTGTCGCTGCCGGAGTTTGCGGTGAGCGTATTGGCAGCGTCGCTGTTGCCGGTGGCGGACAGGTTTGCCGTCCCGGTGAGCGTGAGCGTATCCACGCCGGTGGGCAACACGTAGTTCACCGAGGACAGGATCGTGTCGGAGCCGTGCGTTGCGCCCACTTGCACGGCGTCCGCCGTGTTGTTCACGACAAACTGATCGGCTCCGGCCCCGCCAACGAGCGTATCGGCCCCGGAGCCGCTTACCAGGGTGTCGTTTCCGGACCCGGCGGTCAGCGTGTCGTTGCCGGAGTTGGCGGTGAGCGAGTTGGCCGCATCCGCATTTCCCGTGGCGGACAGGTTCGCGGTCCCCGTCAGCACCACCGTGTCCACTCCGGTGGGCAGCGCATAGCCCACGGACGAGAGGATCGTGTCGTTGCCGTGCGTGGCGCCCACTTGCACGACATCCGCAGCATTGTTCACGACAAACTGGTCGTTGCCGGTCCCGGCAACCAGCGTATCGACTCCCGTGCCGCTTACCAATGTGTCGTTCCCGGAACCGGCGGTGAGCGTGTCGTTGCCGGAATTGCCCGTGAGCGTGTTGGCCGCATCCGCATTTCCGGTGGCGGACAGGTTTGCCGTCCCCGTCAGCACCATCGTGTCGACGCCAGTGGGCAGCGTATAGCTCACGGAGGAGAGGATGGTGTCGTTGCCGCCGGCCACGACCGTGTCGGCCGTGTTATTGACCACGAAGACGTCGTTTCCCGTGCCCCCGATCAGCATCGCCACGGCCGCGCCCGCAACCAGGGTGTCCATTCCAGCGTTGCCGGTGATGGTGTTGAGCGCGTCCGAATTGCCCGTCCCGACGAGGTTGGCCGAACCGGTGAGCGTGAGCGTGTCCACACCCGTGGGCAACACGTAGTTCACCGAGGACAGGATCGTGTCCGAGCCGTGGGTGGCCCCCACCTGCACGACGTCCGCGGCGTTGTTGACGAGGAAGAGTTCGGCACCGCTCCCGCCGATCAACGTGTCGGTCCCCGTGCCGGCGACCAAGGTGTCGTTGGCGCCGCTCCCGATCAGCGTGTCGTTTCCGGATCCGGCGTAGATCCGGTTGTTCAGGTTGGTCCCCGTCAGGACCTGATTGCCCGTCGTGCCGTAGATGTCGAAGCCGCGCGCGAGCAGTTGCGCATAAGTGAGCGTTGTTCCGTCCGCAAAAACGAAGTTCTGGATCGCCCCGGAATTGAGCGCGTTCTGCGCCTGGAATCCCTGAATGTCGATGGTGTCACCGTTGGTTCCCACCCGCAGCAGCATTCCGCCGTCGGGCGCGATGCCGAGCGAGATCATGCTCGACGTGATGCCGGGACCGAAGACCAGGGTATTGGCGCCCGTCGCCGAATCGGAGATCGTCATCGGCCCCGTGCCGGCGGCATACTGGAACGTGTCGCTGCCGGAGGCTCCCGCGAGGGTATCGTTGGCAAACCCACCGATCAGGGTGTCGGGGCCGATCGTCGAGCCGCTTACGAGCTGGTTGGCCGCCGTGGCCTCGAAAACGTTCATCCTCACGTCGATCGTGGACGTTGCGCTCCAGATCGCGCCGTCGAACGCGCTCACTTGAATCGCATCGGCGGATCCCGGCGTCCCGCCCACGTACTGCAACTGCGCGAGCTGCCCGGCATTGACCAGGAACGGTTGGCCGGCCGCTTGCGCGGTTCCGTTCAGCTCGAAGTACCCACCGCCGGTTCCCGAATTCGAAATCCGGTACCAGGTGATCGGATTGTTGACCGTATCCGATGCGGAAAATAGCGTGTTCGCAGCAACCGCTTGCCCGGCGCGAACGATCGGCTGCGCGGCAGCTTGGACGACCGGATTGAAATCGTTCGGAAGCAGCGTGGCGGAAGACGACAACCCCGCAATGAATTCGTTGTACGTCATCACGGTGCCATCGGACAGTTGGAACGTCGCCACGCCGGAGGGCACGACGACGGTTCCCGGAACGCCCGGGGGATTGGGCGACCCTTGCCAGGGAGAACTGCTGAGTCCGTAGTTGATGAGTACCGTGGAGTTGCCGGTTTGCAACTCGAGAACCTGCGCTCCGCTCGTCGGATCCTGAAAAATCCGGTAACGGAGGTTGCTCAAGGTAACCCCCGCCGGAAGCACGAGCTTCGTGCCCGGATCTTGCGCCACCATCCCTCCGTACGGGAATGTCGGGTCTTCGATCACGTCCGTTGAATACCCCTGCATCGGAACGTAGAACGTCGAACCCTGCCCCCCGGAGATGCAGTCGAACCCCGTTCCGGCGGCGATGATGTCCGCGACCCCGGTTCCGGAAATCGTGTCGTTTCCGGAACCGGCCTGGACGAACGCGCCAATTTGCGGCCGGTAAAACGGCATGAACAGGCTACCAAGGTCAACGGAAACGTTGCCATTGCCGGTGTTCACCGTGCCATAAAACACCGGGTTGTTACTATTGGTCGACCACGTGCCATAAAACACCGGGTTGCCGGTCGGACCTTGAGAATTGATCGTGTCGTTTCCGCCATCGCCCGTGATGTTGTAGACGACGTAACTCTGGGTCGTTTGCGTCGTGTATGTAGTGACGGTTTCCGGAACCGGGGTCGTCGCAAGGACCGTGTATGTAAGGGGAGGCGTAACGAGGTTGTATCCGATCAACGTCCCGTTTTGGTATACCGGGGTTGCGGCGCTGTCCTGGGTGATGAGGCGAGCGTTCCGCAGGCTGGAAAGGCTTATGAAGGAAACGGTGCCGGGAGCCTGCCTGGTCTGGTAGACCGGTTGCTGGACATAGACAGTTGTCGTGCCGGACGGATACGTGGAACTTTGGGCAATGTCCGACGTGGGAACGCTTGCGACGCCGCCCTGGACCGTCATGTCTTGCGTGCTCACGCCGTTGAACTGGTATATGAACCCTGGGGGCTGCGAGGTGATGGACAGTCCATCGTTTTGCAGCGAACTCGTGAGTTCGGCCGAGAATCCCTTTTCCAGTGCGGCGATTTCCTGCTGGTATCCCAGGTTCTGGGGCGGTGCCGGGGGATTGAGAACCTGCGGCGCCTGAGTGCCGCTTGCAACAAGCCACAGATCCTGGGACGCGTTCGATCCCGCCGCATAGTAGTTCGGGATGGCGAGCGTCGTATTCCCCGTGGTCGACTGCAGGATGAGCGTATTGGGATTTTGCGGATCGAAGGTCTCGATGAAATCCGACATCGTCATGCCCGACGGCAGGACGATCTCCTCCACGCCGGGCGTTGTCCCCGCATACAGAACGGCGCTGCCGCCGCTCGTCAGCTCGAACGTGTCGTTGCCGGATCCGCCGTACATCGCCGTGCTGCCGGCGCCGGCGATCAAGGTCTCGTTACCGCCGCCGCCACGCAGGGTATCGCTGCCGGTGCCGGCAACCAGCACATCCCCGGGCTGCAATCCGACGATCTGCTGGTTGCCGGCGCCGGCAAAGATCGTGTCGGCCGCTCCCGCCGCAAAGATCGTATCGTTGCCAAGACCGCCGGAAATGGAGGTGGCCGCCGTTGCCTCGAAAATCGCATTGCCGAGCGCGCCGGTGATCGTGTTCGAAACGACCTGCCCTGCGTCATTGAGCAATTGCGCAAGCGTCAGCGATTGCCCTCCGGCAAAGTCGAAGAGGCCAATTCCACCCGTGAGGCCGCCGTCCACCGTGACGGACATCGCACCGTCCTGGAGCAGAAGCGCAGGACTTCCGTCCGTCCCCATCGTCATGCCGACCGTGAGCGACGAGGGCGCAATCCCCGCGCCAAAGTCGATCGTTCCGCCACCGGTTCCGGTCGAAATCACGACGTTCGAGGAATTGCTGCCGATCGCGTAGGTGTTGGCGCCGACCCCCACCAAGGAATCGGCACCCGTGCCCGCAACCAAGGTATCGGCTGCGCTGCCCGCGTACAACGTATCGTTGCCCGCACCTGCCGTCAGCATATCGGCGGCGCCGTTTCCGGTAGCGGAGATGTTCGCGCTTCCGGTCAACACCAGATTGTCGACGTTGGCCGGGGCAATGTAGGAAACGGAAGAGTAGATCGTATCCTGCGTGCCGGCCGCCGCCTGCACGAGCGTCGATGCATCCTGGACGTAGAAGCGGTCCGCGCTGCCGCCGATCAGGGTGTCGCCCGTCCCCGTGGCCGTGACGGAGCTGCTTGCGCCGCTGCCGACGAACTCGGAGTTGGCGCCCGAAAGGGTGACGTCCGCGCCGGAGGCGCCGCTGTTTACCGTATCGGCGGATCCTGATGCGAGGACCGTGTCGACGCCGGAGCTTCCCCCCACGAACTCGGAGCCGGATCCGGTAATGGTCACGTCGGTCCCGGAGGCGCCCCCCTGGACCGTGTCGGACGAACCCGACGCGAAAACCGTATCGACGCCGGAGCCGCCCCCTACGAACCGGGAGACGGATCCGACAATGGTCACGTCAGCCCCGGAGGCGCTCCCCTGGACCGTGTCGGACGATCCCGACGCGAAAACCGTATCGACGCCGGAGCCGCCGTTCACCGCAGCCGCGTTGCCGAATGCGTACAGGTGCTCCGCGCTGGCCGCACCCGGCCCCGTGTATCCCTGGATCGTGCTGTTTGCCGCGAACGAAGACACCGTATCCGACGCGCTTTGCGCCGCGAGGATATCCCCGCTCTGCACACCCAGCACAAAGTTCGAACTCCCGCTCGCGGAGGGCACCGTCTGATCGCCGCCGAACGCGCTCGCGAGCATCGCTCCCGCCGTGATCGAGCCCGCACCCGAGAGCGCAACTCCGCCGAGCGATCCCGTCACCCCACCCGCCAACTCGATCGAGCCGCCGTCGCCTGTGAGCGTCAGAACCGGGTTGCCGCTCGCATCGAAGGCGACCCCTCCCGTAAAATCCGTCGGGGCCATGCCCGGACCGAGCGCGAGATTGACGCTGCCACTGCCCACCACCGCGACGTTGCCAAATCCCGGATTGACCTGCAGCGTAAGACTGCCGCCGGAATTCTGGACGAAGTCCGAGCCGGTGCCGGCCACGACCGTATCGTTGCCTCGGGCATAGATCGTGTCGCTGCCGGAGCCCCCTTGCAGAACATCCTGCCCCGACACGGTGTCCTGCAGCACCGAAACCCCTGCGCCGCCGACCAGCTTGGTGATTCCCGTCCCGGCATTGACCGTGGTCGGCGCAGCCGTGGTGCCGCCGTCTCCCGCATAGAGCACGTCGTTGCCGATGCCGCCCTGGATGAAGTCCGTCCCGAGCCCGCCATATACAGTCGTGTCTCCGCTACCGGCAACGATCGTTGTCGGGGCGACGCTGCTGCCCGCGCCGCCATAAATCACCGTGTTGCCGCTGCCGCCCTGCAAGGAATCCACGCCGGCACCACCGAAGATCGTGGTATTGCCCGAGCCACCCCAGACGCTGGTCGCCGCTGTGCTCGTACCCCCGTCGCCGGCAAAGAGGCTGTCGGTTCCACTGCCGCCCAGAATGGAGTCCGTTCCGCCGCCGCCGTACAGGATGTAGGTGCCGGAACTGACGGTTCCGGCTTGCAGCGTATCTGTTCCCGAACCGCCTGCGGAAATCGTCGCATTCGCCGCATCCCCAGCCAGCAGCGAGTCGTTGCCCGAGCCCCCGACGATCGACTCGTTGCCTTGGCCGCCCTGAATCGTCGTGTTGCCGCTGCCGGCAATCAGCGTATCGCTGCCCGCGGAACCATAGATGACGTCATTGCCGGAGCCGCCGTTGACGTAGTTCTGCTCCAGGTTCGCGCCGGTGTAGCCATATGAAAGGTTGTTCGGGCCATTAGCAGAAAAAATCGTGGTGTTGCCGGACCCTCCAAGGATCGTGTTATTCCCATCGCCCCCATCGAGCGTATCCGAACCGGCCCCGCCCTGAATGTATGTTGTTCCGCCTCCGCCGCGAACAAACTCCGCACCGGAGCCGGCGATGAGCGTGTCGTTGCCCATGCCGCCGATGATCGTCTCTGATCCCGATCCACCTACGACAAGGTTGTCGCCATTTCCAACGATAATTACATCCGTTCCGCTCCCGCCATAGACCGTATCGTTACTTACTCCAGCGTTCGGTGTTCCCGGTGATCCGGTCAACCCGTAACCGTTGTACGGCTGCGGGTATGGATTCGAGTACGTGGGTGGATATCCGCTAATACCCGTGAGAACCAGAGGTCCATTGACGCGAGAAACGTTCCAATTGGTCGAGGCGCCCGTGACATTTTGACCGCCCAAGAATGTGTCCGCGCCGCTGCCGAGAACGATGACGTCATGCCCCGCTCCAGCCGCGATGTAGTCGTTGCCATTGCCGCCGACGATCGTGTTGTTGCCGTCGCCAACCGCAATCATGTCGCCTCGCTGGTTCGTGGCTGAGGCACTTCCTGCCGTTGCAACCGCCTGCGACAAGGTCTCTTGCGTGTTCGCATAGATCTGGTTGTTGCCGCCGCCGGCAACGATCACGTCCGTTGCGCCGTTGCCCACGATCACCGAACTGCCCGTCGTGCCGTACCCGGAGATCGTGTCCTGCTGTCCGGCAGCGCCAGTCACCGTGTTGAACCCGTTGGCAAGATTCACCAGGTTGTCTGTCGTCGTGGACCCCGTCATATCGATGACATCGTTTCCGCCGTCACCTTGGTATGCCGTGGTCGGGACCCCGTACACGGAGGTGACTGTCCCCGGAATCACCGCCGTCGCCGTCCCCGTCGTCACCACCCCCGGCATATACGTGATTGCCAGCGGCGCCGTCGTGATCGGCGTGCCGTTCGGGTTCGCCAGATCCGGCATCGACGCCGCCAACTGCAGCGTCGCCCCGCCCGAGATGTCGCTCGCCGCACCCCCCGTCACGTCCACCAGCCCGAAGGACACCGCCGTCTCTCCGGCGGCCAGCGTCACCGTGAAGCTGCCGTTGGCGCCGAGCGGCGCGGCGGGCTGGCCGTTCGCCACCACTTCGAAATCCGATGCGCTCGCGCCCGCGAGAGTGAACGTGACCGTCTGTGCGGCAGTGCTCGGAACGCCGACGGCAAAGGTATACGCCTGCTCTGATCCGGCAGGGAATATCGCGGGGGGATCCACCCCCAGATTTGCTCCCTGATTCAGCGAAGTCTTGTTCAAAAACGACAGGCCGAGAAAACCTCCGCCGTTCACCGCTTGTTCAAGATTGAAATCTTGCACGACGATGCTGCCGCCGTTCAGCGTCGCCGACCCCGGCGCAGTAATCGTCAGCGTGCCGATCGTGGAACTCGCTCCGCTCGAAAACTGGAATTGGTAGCCGTTCGCTATCCACGTATCCGGACTCCCCGACACCGCGACCGCGCCCCCTGTCGCGGTCGTCGTCGAAACCGTCACTCCGTTCACCTTGATCGCGCCGACACCGTCCGCGTTGGCGACAATCGTTTGCACCGTTCCGGCAGCAGCGCTATTGCCGGTATATGCCGCCTGCCCCGCGAGGATGTCGTATGTGTCGCTGCTCGACGCCGACGTGCCGCCGATCAAGGTGTCCGCCCCGCTGCCGCTCACCAGCGTGTCGGTTCCCGCTCCGGCAAACAGCGTCTCCGTTCCGTCGCCAGCAATGAGAATGTCGTTCCCGGATCCGCCAATTAACACATCTCCGGACACCGAACCCAAAAGCAGATGGTTCGCAAGGATTGGATTCGTCGCGATCGATGCGGATCCAAGAAACGCATCCCCCACACCGACATCCACCGTCGCCGCACCGACCGTTGGCGCTACGTACACGTTTGTGGATAGAAAGTTCGCCGGCACCAAAGCGGAGGCCACTTCCGGAAGGTTTGCGTACGTCGATGCAAGAACCGAAAACAGCTCCGTCGCCGCCGGGTTGTACATCGATTGCAGCGTCGGCGTGGACGTCAACCCCGCTGCCGTCAGAATCGAGCCGGCCGGAGCATTTGCCCCATAGCTCGTCAACACGTTCTGCAGCGCGCTCGCACCCGAGCCCGCCGCCCCCGGCACCAATCCGTACTGCGCCTCATAATTCAAAATCTCAACCCGGTGCTGCTGCAGGACTTGGTACGCCTGCATCGATTCCGTCAGCGTCGGATTGTTCGGATCGGCGTACAGACCGAACAAGGTCGATTCATAGAACCGGCGCGTCGCGATGCCCGCACTCGCCGAATTTCCGCCGTTCGAGTTGTAGCGGATCTCGTACCACGCCGCCGCGCGATTGCCCGTCAAAATATCGTTGAGCAGGCTCGGACTCCTGACAACCTGAATCGCATTGCCATTCGCATCCAATACCGGGTTGCCGTTCGCGTCCTTTTCCGTAGTAAATCCGATGAGATTGTTGTACGCAAGGGACAGGAGCACCAAGCGCTCGCGACTCTGCCCGATTGCGGTCGCAGTGTTCGTCGGGCTTCCATTGAGCCATTCGTTTACCCTATCTTCGTACGTTTGAATGATCGAATTCAGCGTCGCCTGAATCTGGGCGCTTGCCGTGGCCGGGTCCGTGCTGTACTCGAATATGAACGTCGGGATCGACGTGGGAAGCACGCCGCCCGGGTAACTTGCTGGGCTATTCAAAGTACCGTAGATCGCGTCCTGGATGGCGGTTTGCGCCGCGACCGCCGTGGCGAAGGACACATTCTTCGTCGCGGTTGTAATGGCATTCTCTAAGTTTTTGTACCCGGACGGCGAAAGGATGTTTTGAAGCGATGGATCGATCGCGTTAAGAATCGCAGGCACGTTTGTCGCCGAGATCAGAAATCCCGCACCGATCGTTGCATTGCCGACGTTGTCCACATAGACCGTAGGAACAATTCCCTCAAGGTCCATGAGTATCGGCGCGATGCTCGCTTGGTAGTTCGCCCCGTTGGACAGCGGATTCGTCGTGATCATCGACATCGCTTTCTCCCTCTCGTCACATTCCTATCGTTTCGATATTCCACTGCGGCGTCATTTTTTCCGTGCCGTCGGAAGCCAGTCGATCCAGCATCTTGGGCCTACTCCGTATTGGTTCACCGCATTTACGCGGATTCCAATCGAGCCCCCGATAGGCCCAAGTCTGTGATCTCCCAGTACCGGGTCATCCCATCCGCTCGAATCGTGAGTTGGATCCCACGTCAGGAAGTAATATGTCTTCATCTTGGTGTCGTACAAAAGATCGCCACCTATGGGAGAGCCCATCGGGTTCTTGGAAAAGGTAAAAGCTCCATTGGTGTGGTTGAAGATGTATGCGATACCCGGATTCTTGATCCCGGTGATGCCCTGGTAGCGATCGAAATACTCGCATCGCGGCATCGAGTCATCATCGTTCGCATGATTCATCCGCACGAGCGTCTCCAAATTGCCATCATGAAACAGATCCGCGCGAAGCACCCACATCTCCATCTCGCCACGAGCGCGTAGCGCTTCCGTTTTTTTCAACCAATATTCCCACATAAACTTGCCTGGACTACCGACAATCTTCTTCGCCAGATCCAAATCAAACGGGATCTCCTTCCAAGCAGGTCGTTGGATTCGCGAAGTGTCCGGTAGCGATGGGGGACAACCGCGACCTCGCCAAACGCATGAGAAACCAGCCAAACTACAAGTCTCGAAGTCGATGTCATCGAACCGATTGAGCTCTTCGACAAGCGGCCGACAAAATCCACCGTAGGTGTAATCCATGCGCATCACGAACTTTCCACGTGGAATTTTCCGATCATCGGCCTGCCCGGACGCAACCACTGCAGGCGCGCTTTTCCCACTCGGTGCCGCGATAGTCGCATCGGTTGTCGCCTCGTGCGACGGGATTGCCCACAGCACACAAGCGACCGATGCAAACCACCCGATCCACCGCAGAACCCGACACGCGAATGACCAGACGCGATTTCCGCAATCCATCGATTTCCCCCCTCCCTCCGGTGAGACGTATCCAACATCGCGATCAGCGCGTGACATCTTCATCTACCTCACCGCCAATCTCGTTTCCGACGCGCCGCCGGCCGATGCATCCGTTCCGCCGATCCGCAGCAACGCATCGACCTGCAAGCTTTTGGGGAGCGCGTGGGTGATGAACAGGATCGACGCATGTCCCTTGATCCGGTTGACGGTCGCGCAGAAGTGCTCCGCCGTCGCCTGGTCGAGGCTGCTGGTCGCCTCATCGAAGATCAGGATCCTCGGCCGCTTGAGGATCGCCCGCGCGATGGCGATGCGCTGCTTCTGCCCGGTCGAGAGGCCCATGCCGCGCTCCCCGATCTCGGTCTTGTAGCCTTCGGGAAGGCGTTCGATGACTTCGTGCACCTCCGCGATCTTGCACGCTTCGACGATTTGCTCGAAGGTCGCACTCGGGTTGGCCATGAGCAGGTTGTCGTAGATCGTCGTGGCAAAGAGCACCGTCTCCTGGGGAACCACGCCGAAGTAGGAGCGCAGTTCGTTGGCCGAGAGATAGCGGATGTCCGTGCCGTCGAGCTTGATCGATCCGGCGGTGGGCAGGTAGAAGCCCTGCAGCAGCTTGGCGAGCGTGCTCTTTCCGGACCCGGACGGCCCCATGATGGCGACGATCTTTCCGGGATCGATCCGCAGGTGGAAGTCCTGGTACAGGTAGGGGCGGGTTTCGGCGTAGCGGAAGCTTAGCGCCTCCATCTCCACGAGCCCCATCCGGGGCTGGCGCGCGCGGCTCGCTTCGACCGAGTACGGCTCCGCGGGCGCGTTCATGATGTCGCCCAGGCGGTCGACGGAGAGGCTCGCCTGCTGGAACTGCTGCCAGAGCCCGACGATGCGCAGCAAGGGCTGGGAGACGTGGGCGGCGAACATCTGGAAGGCCACGAGCATCCCGATCGTGAAGTCCGTCCCGTTCATGACCTGGTAGGCGCCCACGGTCAGGATGAGGAGCGCCATCAGCTGCTCGATCCCGTTGGCGAACACGTTGTAGGTGTTGGCGATCTGGCGGACCGAGAAGCCGCAGGCGAGGTACTGCGCGAGGAAGTCGCCGTAGCGCGAGCGCAACTGCGGCTCCATCTGCAAGCTTTTGACCGTTTCCATGCCGGCGACGTATTCGGTCACGAAGGCCTGGTTGCGCGCGCCGATCAGGAACTGGTCGTTCAACCGGTCGCGGAAGGCCGGCGCGACGGCCAGGCTGATCACAACGATCAGGCCGATCAGGACGAGCGAAACGACGGTGAGCAGTACGCTGTAGTAGAACATCACGCCCAGGAAGATCGCCAGAAACGGCAGATCCAGCAGGAGCGTCACCGCCGCGCCGGCGATGAACTCCCGGATGGTCTCGACGCCACGCAGACGAGCCGTGATGACCCCGGTCGGGCGGCTTTCGTAGTAGCGCGGCGGCAGCTTCAGGAGGTGCTCGAAGACGGCGGCGCCCAGCACCGCGTCGACGCGGTTTCCGGTATGCAGCACGAGGTATTGGCGCACCCAGGTGAGGAGCGCGGAGAAGACGAGAAAAATTCCCATCCCGACGCCGATCACGATGAGCGTGCTGTGCGTGCGATGCACGACCACCTTGTCGATGACGACCTGCGTGAAAAGCGGCGTGGTCAGCGCCAGCAACTGGATGACGAGCGAGGCGATCAGCACCTCGCGCCACACCCGCGCGTGCTTGAGGAGTTCCGGCACGAACCACCGGAATCCAAACGTTCTGCGGCGCTGCGCGGTCGCGTCCGGATCCTTTACCGGCGGCGGCTCTGGGGAAACCAGATAGGCCGTGCCGGCATAGCGCATTTCGAACTCTTCGGGGGACACGACTGCAGAGACGTTGCTCCCGGCCGGAAAGAATCCGATCCCGGACGCGTCAGCCTGATGAACGATCGCCAGGCGCGGACCGTTCTCGGCGCCTTCGCCCCCCTCCGTCGGTTCGGTGGGCGGTTGCTCCGCTCCGGCGTCCGCATGCAGCAACACGAGGCATGGAAGCGGCAGCGATATCAGCGCGCTTGCCATCCAGTTGCCCCGTTTGATCCGGAATCCCAACGCCCGCGCCGCGTGGATGAGGGTATCCGGAGTATGCGGTCCGGGAAATTGCTGCAACAGCAGGACCGGATCGAATGCCTTGCGGTGCAGGGCGCAGAAGCTTCCCATTGCCCAGGCGAAATCTTGAGGAGAAAGGACGACCCGCTCCGCCTCCTCGGCGGCGCGATCAACCCGTCTCCACGAACCCGAAAAATCGTCACGCATCATCTTTTCGCGCAAGCGCGAGCCCAATCCTTGCCGCAAGGCATGGCGTTACCGCAGCGAAATCCCTGCGGGGCGATTGACTACTGGGACTACACGATGCTGCTGGGGGAGCCCGATACTTCCGGGGTGCTGCGTGGCATTCCGCCGTGACGCTCTGCAGGAATGCAGGCGAACTGACAAGACTTCTATCGTACGCTCGGCGGGTATAGTGCCCTGCGGTACTGTGCCGAGTCAATCGATAGCAGAGAATTTACAGATGTGACCGGCTCATTTCTATTGCCTGAAGAACCGTTCACATCCAAAGTTGGAAGTCACCACATGCCGCTGTGAACGTTTCACACAAATCGCTCGCGGTGATACTGATTATTGTTTACTTCGCTTGACGGACGGAACTACGCACAAGTAGAACGCACAGTTCACACGAGGCGCAAGCGACATCATCTGAGACGAACCAATATCGACCATGAAGATCCTCTTCGTGCATCAGAATTTCCCCGGGCAATATCTCTCCCTTGCGAGGCATCTCGGCGCGACGGGCCAGCATGAGGTTATTTTTCTGACGCAGCGCCAGGACGCGAACCTGCCCGGTGTACGAAAAATCGTCTACCGCCCACAACGCGCCATCACGCCGGGAGTTCACCATTACCTTCGCGAAACCGAGGCCGCGATCTTGAACGGTCAGGAGGTCGTGCGCGCCGCGCTCTCGTTGCGCAATTCCGGCTTCGTTCCCGACGTGATGCTGGGGCACAACGGCTGGGGCGAGATCTGGTATCTGAAGGAAGTTTTCCCGAACACACCCTTGATCGGCTATTTCGAATTCTTCTACCGGCAGGATGGCGCCGATGTCGGATTCGAGCCCGATGCGGTTCTCGATTTCGATTCCGGGCCTCGGGTACGTACCAAGAACATCGGAAACTGGATCGGTCTCGACGCGGCTGACCTTGGACAGTGTCCGACACACTGGCAGCATTCGCTCTACCCCGCCTGCTATCAGCCGAAACTTCACGTCGTCCATGAAGGGGTGGATACGCGTGCGGTCGCGCCGAATCCCGGCGCAGCGGTAAAAATTCCAGGTGCCGAGTTCGAATTGCGTGCGGGCGATGAAGTCGTCACGTACGTCGCACGCAACCTGGAGCCGTACCGCGGATTTCCGAGCTTCATGCGCGCACTCCCGGAGGTTTTGTCGCGCCGCCCCAACGCGCACGTGCTGATCATCGGGGCCGACGGCGTGAGCTACGGCGCAGCCCCGCCGGAAGGCAAGACGTTCAAGCAGATGCTGCTCGACGAACTGGGGGATTCCATCGAGCGATCCCGCGTTCATTTCCTGGGACGGGTGCCCTATAGCGTCTTTCTGAACGCGCTGCAGGTTTCCCGCGTGCACGTCTACCTGACCTATCCGTTCGTCCTTTCCTGGTCGATGATCGAGGCGATGTCGGTCGGATGCCTGCTCCTCGCATCGCGCACACCGCCGGTACAGGAAGTCCTCCGCGACCGGAAAAACGGCATTCTCGTGGACATCTTCTCGCCCAAGGAGATCGCGGAACGGATCATCGAGGCGCTGGCCGATCCAGCTGCTTTTGCTCCGCTGCGCGCGGCGGCGCGCCGAACCGCAATCGAGCAATACGACCTACAGTCCGTCTGCCTGCCCGCGCAGCTTCGCCTGCTGCGCCTGGCGGCGCCGCCACCGCAAGAGAGTCTCTGGAGAGCCAAACGAGCGTAGTCTTCCAATGTTGAATCCATCCCGTGCAGCGGACCAAGCTCTGCGTTTGGTCCGGCGCACCGATGGCGGCGCGTGTCCGTGTCGACAACGCAGCACACGGAAATCTGACCGCGGTTCAGCGCCACTCCTCCGCCTTGTACGTGCCCGCCATCCTGGCGGGCACGATGCGAAATTTCCTCCGCCAGCGTCTGCAATCCCCTCCCGAGCGGCTGCAATGGAGCGGATTCAAACGTAACAGCGAGCGTTCCCTTATGGCCGATAGGGAATTTTCCGCTCTCCGATTCCCCTGCCGGAAAGCGGCCATTCCGACGGGCAGATAGAACGTCTCGGAAATCGGGAAATTGGCCGGCAAACCGCTCAGTGCTCTGCGCTGCCGCTGTCCGGTTCGTCTTGCAGGAGCGTTTCGTAGTCCTGGCCGCCGTAGAAAACACCGATGATGGAAACTTGCTCGGTGTCCACGGCGAAGGCGATCACGGCGCGCTTCTTGTAATTCGTGATGCGCAGACCAGGCCGGACGTCATCGCGGCGCGTGCCGCGAAGGGGAAACGTGCGAAGGCTTTCGCAGTAGGTCACGATTGCGTCGGTATACCGCGCCGCGATGTTCGGCGACGCCGCCAGGGCGATGTGGCGGTACAACTCGGCAAGCTGTTCTTGGGCTTCCGGGCTGAAGACGACGCGATAGCTCATCGCGCTTTGGCATGTTCGGCCGCCAGGCGGGCGCGCACCTGGTCCACGGTGACGGCGCGCGACGGATCGGCCTTCAAGGCGTCGAAGGCGGGGCCGACCTGGTTGTGCAGCCAGCTTTCCACGGCGCGATCCCGCGCCATCAGCACCCGCAGACCATCCCGGATCACTTCGCTCTCGCTGGCGTACTCGCCGGTGCGCACCTTGGCCTTGACCACGTCCGCCATGTCATTGGGCAGGGTGATACTCATTTGCTGCGTGGTTCTCATGGCTGGCTCCGACAAAGGATAGGATTAAATCCTACTCCGATGGCGAATCACCGTCCAGCCTGCCTTCCGGAAACGCGCCCTCGATATTCGTCGGTGCGACACGCCGCAGGTCTTCGGACTTCGGCTCCGACCCTCCCGCCATCGTCCGTTCCAGCGCCGACTGCATGTGACCCGCATTCCACGCCCTGATGACGTTCACCACCCGCGTAAGGGCGGACGAAACGGCATGGAGCATCTCATCACGCTTTCCGATTTCGGTCGGGATCTGCCCCGTGTGGACGGCGCGGTAGAGGGTATGGGTTGCTTCGCCGCGGTTCAGGACGTGCCGCAGTTCCGCGCGGAAGGCCGGAATCACGAAATAGTCCGCAAGAAAAATCGCCGTCGTCAGCATTCCGCCCTGAACACCGGCCTCGCAAATCAACTGTCCGCGCGCATCGGCGCCGTACCAATCCAGCGCTTGGACGGCGGAACACT
Organism: Pseudomonadota bacterium; assembly: GCA_021838715.1. GTDB lineage: Bacteria > Pseudomonadota > Gammaproteobacteria > Burkholderiales > Burkholderiaceae_F > GJ-E10. The sequence continues at coordinate 30,270 of JAKCCX010000014.1, forward strand.
GACCAGAACGAACGGATGCCGCAAGACGCACGGCTCCGTCGTAGCCCGCGGCGACGAGACCCCATCTGCCCCGCAGGCACGACCAACGGCGCTGGCGCCGGCGGAGCCTATGATCCGATCGCCGACAAGGTGTTTCTCTATGACGGTACCGGCACCTTGTACCAGTTCGACCCGGCGACGCTGGCGTGCGTCGCCCTCCACCTCGCCACCGTGGCGCGGTCGATGCCGCAGTTCCTTGCGCTCGCCCTGATCGGCATCGTGCTCTTCAGCCTGTCGCTCGCCCGGTTCCGCAAGACGCTCGCGGCGATGGCGTAACCGCTGCGCCAGCGGCCCTTCCCTGTTCGGCGACAACGGATTTCAGCAGCAATCGCACGCGTCGCGCGTCGCAATCTCGGCGGTGAACCGCTCGACGGCCTGCGGCCGGCCGAAAAGATAGCCCTGGCCTACGGCGCAGCCGAGCTGGTTCAGGATGCCCACCTGGGTCTCGCGCTCGATCCCTTCCGCCACGACGTGCAGACGCAGGGCGCGGGCAAGGCTGACGCAGGCGTTGACGAGCTCGTATTGCCGGGTATCGCGGTCGATGTCGTCGACGAATTGCCGATCGATCTTCAGGCCCGTGACCTGGAAGCGATTCAGGTAGCCGAGCGAGGAGTACCCGGTGCCGAAATCGTCGATCAGGACATCCACGCCGATCTCGTGCAGCGAACGGATCGCATCATGGATCCGCGCGCTGTCCTCGAGCAGCAGGCTTTCGGTGACTTCGATCGCCAGCCACTCGGGACGCGCCCCGGTCTGCTGCAGGATCTCACGCGTCAGGCTGGCGATGTCGTCGTACAGGAACTGGTTCGTCGACACGTTGACGTTCACCTTGCGCGGTTCGCGGCGCCCCCGGTTCCAGCGGCAGGCCAGCTCGGCACTGCGGCGCATGACCCAGCGCCCGATCGGGATGATCGAACCGCTTTCCTCGGCGAGGTCCATGAATCGGTCTGGCGCCAGCAGCCCATCGCCCGCGCGCCGCAGGCGCAGCAGCGCCTCGGCGCCGATCCAGGCACCATCGGCCAACTGGACCACCGGCTGGAAGTGCAGTTCGAGACCCTCGCCGGACTCGGCTTCGCGCAAGGCATCGAGAAGATCCAGGCGCTCGCGCCCGCGATTGCCCAATTCGTGCCGGAAGGTCTCCCAGTTGCCGCGGCCCTTCCGCTTGGCCTGATACATCGCCGTGTCGGCGTGGGCCATGAGCTGTTCGAGGTCGTCGCCATGTTCGGGAAACATCGCCAGACCCATGCTCACGCTGGCGGTGATCATGCGGTGCTCGATGCGGAACGGTTCGCCGAGTTTCATGCGGATCCGGCGCACGATCTCCTCCATGCTCGCGCGGCCGTCCGGAGCCGGCGCGACGATCGCGAATTCGTCGCCGCCGACCCGTGCCAGCAGCTCGCCGGGCCCGACGCACTGCCGGATCCGCTCCGCGATGCTGCGCAGCAGGTGGTCGCCTGCCGAATGCCCGAGCGTGTCGTTGATGTCCTTGAGGCCATCGACATCCAGAAACAGCACGCCAAGTTCGCCCCGGCGCTCGCGCGCCCGGGCGAGCAGCGTCGCGCCGACTTCCTGCAGCGCATGGCGGTTGGAGAGTTTCGTGACGGTGTCGGTAAGCGCGAGCGTCTTGATGCGCTCGCGCTGCGCGACGATCTGCGTGATGTCCCGGCCGTAGGCGATGGCGCCGTCGATCGCGCCCGCCGAGTCGCGGGTTGCGATGAACCGGACGTGGTTGATCGATTGATTGCGGTGGAACGTGAACTCGATCTCCTCCGGCATGCCGGTGGCCAGCACCCGGGCGAGCGCGTCCTCGTATTCGGCGATGCCGGCATCGCCCGGCGAGGTCTCGCCGGGCGAGCGCCCGATCGCGCGCCATTCGTCCTGCTCCAGGAACGAAGCGAGATTGGGGCTGACGTAGATCTTCTTCCCGTGCACGTCGTAGCGCGCGACATAGTCGGGCGAGAGTTCGGCCAGGGTGCGGAACAGGCGTTCGCTTTCGCGCAACTTGCGGTCGGCCTGCCGGCGGATCAACTCCGCGCCGGCGTGGCCCGCGATCTTGCGCAGCACGCCGATGACGGCCTCCTCGTCGAGGACCGGATTGCGGTCCATCACCGCAAGCAGGCCGACGGCGCGCCCGGTTGCATCTACCAGCGGCACGCCGACATAGCTCTCGACCCCCTGCTCGACGAGAAAGCGGTCGCGCGGAAAGAGCACGTGGACGTCGCGCGGATGGCAGCACAGCTTGACTTGCGAAACCGCTTCGCAGGGCGTGTCCCGCAATGCGTAGCGCAGACCGGGACGCAGCGCGCCCTTCGAGTAGAACGCGACGGTCTCCGCGAAACCGGGATCGTCCTCGGAAAACCGGTCGACCAGAACATGGTCCACCGCGAGCAGGTCCCCCAGAAACCGCACCAGGTCGAAAAAATACGAATCGGCGTTGTGGTCCAGGCTCTGGCGGGTGACGAAGCTCCATGCCGCGTCCTGAAGATAGGCGGCCGTGACGTCACGCCCGATGCCGATGACGCCGGCCGTCGCGCCGCCGGGGTCGGTCTCGGGAAGCAGCCGGATCTGCCGGATTTCCGGGAACGGATGGCCGTCGCGCTGCTGCCGCAACTCGATCTTCTTCGCCGAGCCGTCGCCGGCGACGGCGACGACCTGCTCATGCACCCGCGCCAGCAGCGGCAGGCCCAACTCGTCGAGGCGCTTTCCCAGCAATTGCTCGGCGGGCCGACGCAAGGTCGTCGCTGCCACGCTGTTGGCGAAGCGGATGCGTCCATCCCGGTCGAAATGAAAAACGTCGACGGGGATGCTGTCGGCCAAGGAGCGAAACGCATGCTCCCGTTCCCGCGCGATCCGCTCGGCCGCCTTTTGCCGGGTGGTCTCGACCGAGACGGTCAGCACGGAGACCACCGCACCCGCCGGATCGAATTCCGGGATCGCCTTGAGCGTGAACCAGCGCACGACGCCATCGGCACCGCTGGACTCGATATCCATCTCCCCCGGCGCACCTTTGTGCAGCACCGTGCGCAGCAGCGCTTCCATCCGGACGGCATCGGCGCCGAGCGTCGACCATTGGGATGGCGTGCACCCGAGATACTGCTCAGGACGCAAGCCCGTCACGCGCTCGAAATGCGGATTGGCGTAAATGCGATGGAGCGCGCGGTCATAGCGAACGATCGCAACCGGCAAATCGGCAAGATCCCCCGCGCTCCCATGGGGCGCTGGGCGGATCGTTGCGCGGGGCGAAGGACACATCCGGTTATGGGAACTGCGATGAGATTGTCGTCCGTTGCGGGGCCGAGTCCGGCGATGGGGTTTGACGATTTGGTCCGCCAATTCTGCGCGATCCCCGGGACCGGAGACTCGCCCGAAATTGCGCGGAAATCCGTCTCAATTCCGCGCTTCACCCCGGCGCGTGCCACGATCCCGAAGCTCAAAGCGATCCCCGAAACAGCGCGACGGTGAGCGCGATGCCGATCGCGATCACCAGCACGCGCAACGCGCGCTCGGGAACGCGGTTGAGCAGATGCGCGCCGAGCCAGCTGCCGCAGAGCGCGCCGACGCAGGCCACCGCCATCGCGAACCAGTGCACTTCCGCGGAGACCAGGAACACCACCACCGCGGTCGCGTTCATGACCCCGGCCAGGACATTCTTGGTAGCCGCGGCGGCTCGCACGGGAACGCGGCTGAGCGCCAGGCTCGCCAGCATCAGAAAGCCGATGCCGCCGCCGAAATAGCCGCCGTAGATCGCGATCACGAACTGGATCGCCATCACCCATAGCGGACCGAGCCGGCGCTGTCCGGCCTCCACATGGGGTGGCTTGCGACGAAACGAACCCCATGCAAACGCCGCAGTGGCGAAGAGGACGAGCCACGGCACCATCTTTCCGAACATGCTCGACGGGGTCAACAGCAGCAGGACGGCGCCGATTCCGCCGCCAACGAGACTGATCGCCGTCAGGGCGCGCAAGCGGACCTGATCCGTGCCCGAAGCGTGCCGCCGCCCCATCCACCCGCCGACCAGCTGCCCCGGGAAGAGCGCCACGGTCGAGGTGATGTTGGCGGCGCGCGCGTCCATGCCCGTCCACATCAGGGCGGGCAAGGTGATGAACGATCCGCCTCCCGCCAACTGGTTCTGCACCCCGGCCCAGACCGCGCCGGCAAACAACAGGAGGAAACGATCGAGGGAATCGACATGCATGATGCGAAGTGAAGCGTGAAGACGAAGCAATCGTGGCCCGGGCACAGGTTCGCGCCCGGTGCGCCGCACGGCCATGGGGGAACGGCCGCGCGATTGTAGAGCCGCCGCGGCCACTGTACCCGCGGCACGGGAATGTCCGGGACGGTTCGACAACGGAGGCAATGGGATGAGCGGGATGAAGACGGCGAGGCACACGGCTCCAGGCGACGGGCCAATCGCCCTCTCGCCAGTCCCTGCACGAAGCGGGGATGTGTCGCGGCGACATGGAGCGCACGTGCCTCGACCGTCAGGACAGCATAGTCCGACATGGGCCGGGAACGGGTTGACCGATCGCAATGCCCGTGTCCGCGCATCCCCCATCGCCGGGATCGCACCGGCGCGACGCTATGCCTCCGTCAGGGTCGCCGCGGCGGAATGGCGCTCGTGGAAATAGCGCACGCGGTTGCGGCCCGCCCGCTTCGCGGCGTACATCGCCGCATCCGCCCGCGCCAGCAGCAGCTCCGGCTCGGAGCCGTCCTCGGGGCACAGCGCGACGCCGATGCTCGCCGAAACGGCCGCCGACTGGTCGGCGGTGACGGTGACGGGCTCGCGTACGAACTCGAGCACGCGATCCAGAATGACCTGACATTCTTCGCGGCTGTGCAACTGGGCCAGGACGAGCACGAACTCGTCGCCCCCCAGCCGCGCCACCGTGTCATTGCCGCGCAGACATGCCTGCATCCGCACCGCAACCGCCCGGAGCAGCCGGTCGCCGGCGTCATGGCCGAAGCGGTCGTTGATCTCCTTGAAGCCGTCGAGGTCGATGAAGCAGACCGCCAGTTCCCGGTGTGTGCGCTCCGAAAGCGGCAGCGCCTGGTGGATCCGATCGAGCAGCAGCATGCGGTTGGGCAACCCGGTCAACCCGTCCCGGAACGCCATGCTCTCGACCTGCTCCTGATAGCGCTTGAGTTCCGTGATGTCGAGCAGCAGCCACATCGATTCGTCGCGCTCGGCGGAGAGCATCACGCCGCTCATGTCGACCCAGATCGCCTGCCCGTCCTTGCGCACCAGGCGGATCTGCGTGCGGTAGGTGCCGCCCTCGCGCAGGCCCGGGTACGCATCCTCGCCAAAGTGACGGTAGGAGTCCTCATCGGGATACAAGGTCCGCATGTCCTCGGCGAGCGGATCGCCGGCACCGTACCCGAGCATTCGCTCCAGCGCCCGGTTGCGCCAGATCGCCTTGCGGCCGCGCAGTTTGAGGATGCCGACGAGTTCGTTGTCCAGCATCATCTCCTGCTCGCGGTTGAGATCCGCCAATCGCACGGCCAGCCGGCCCCGCTCCATCAGCCATCCGATCAGGATGGTGATCAATGCATAGCCGATGACGGAAATCTCCGGCATCCAGCGCTGCGCCCAGGCCCATTGGGCCGGAGCGCCGAGGTAGAGGACCGTTCCCGCGCTCAGGGCGACGACCAGAACGCCGGGCGCGGAGCCGCAAAGATAGAAGGTGAGCAAGGCCGCGACGGAAAACGGCGCGAACGGCAAGCGCGGCTCGATGGACAGCAGCGCGATCCGGAACGACAGTGCGACGGCATAGATGGCGACGCCGACGGCAAACCGCACAATCGCGGGGCGATTGCCGAAGGGGGGGGTGCTGGCAAACTTCAATGGCGTTCCTGCGTGAATTGCCCCGATTCTGCCATTTATCCGACGTACGGCGGGGCTGGCGGCGGAGATTTGGCGCATCACCCCCTTCGCGCCCGCCATTCGTCAAATGCCCGTCCAGGACACATACGGTCGGGAGCCCCGTACGGCCATCCCGCTTCGGCAAAACCGCAACGTTCCGAACCGTTCAGCGGCCGACCGCCGCCTGCATGACCTCGGGGTAGCGCGCGCCTTCGATGGGGATCGCCGCCGCGGCGCGGTCGATCCAGGCCAGTTCGTCCCCGTTCAAGGTCAGTTCGACCGCGCCAAGGTTTTCGCGCAGGCGCTGCGGCTTGGTCGTTCCGGGAATCGGCACGATCCATGGCCGCCGCGCCAGAATCCACGCCAGGGCGATCTGTGCCGGCGTCGCCGATTTTTCGGCCGCGATGCGCCGCAACAGGTCGACCAGCGCCTGGTTGTGGGCCATCGCCTGCGCGGTGAAGCGCGGCAGTTGCCGGCGGAAATCGTTGTCGGGCAGCACCGTGTCCCTGCCCATCGCGCCGGTCAGGAAGCCGCGGCCCAGCGGGCTGAACGCCACCAGGCCGATGCCCAGTTCCTCGCAGGCGTCGAAGATGCCGTTGTGTTCGGGGTCGCGGGTCCAGAGCGAGTATTCGTTCTGCAAGGCCGTCACCGGCTGCACGGCGTGGGCGCGCCGCACCGTCGCCGCCCCGGCCTCGGACAGGCCGAAGTGGCGGACCTTGCCTTCGGCGATGAGCTCGCGCACGGTGCCGGCAACGTCTTCGATCGGCACGTTCGGGTCGACGCGGTGCTGGTAGAAGAGGTCGATGACGTCGATCCCGAGCCGGCGCAGCGAGGCGTCGGCGACCCGCCGGATCTGCTCGGGGCGGCTGTCGGTGCCGACCATCTTGCCGTCGACGATGTTCATGCCGAACTTGGTCGCGATGACGACCCGATCGCGCAGCGGGCGAAGCGCCTCGCCGACGAGTTCTTCATTGGTATAGGGCCCATAGACCTCGGCGGTGTCGAAGAACGTCACGCCCAGTTCGACGGCCTCGCGGATCAGGGCGATGGCGTCCTGGCGATCGAGGGCGGCACCGTAGGCGTGGTTCAAGCCCATGCAGCCGTAGCCGATGGCCGACACCTGCAGGCCGGTTTTTCCGAGGACACGCAGTTTCATGATTTGCTTCCTCCGCAGGATGGGTCAGAAGAGAACGACCGGCATCTCAGGCCAGGACCGGGTAGTCGGTATAGCCCGCTGCGCCCGGCGTGTAGAACGTCGCCATGTCGGGCGGGTTGAGCGCCGCGCCGCGGCGCATGCGCTCGACCAGATCGGGGTTGGCCAGCATCGGCCGGCCGAAGGCGATGAGATCGGCGTCGCCCGCCCGCAACGCCGCCTCGGCGCTGGCGGCATCGAACCCGCCGGCGAGGATGAACGGCCCGTCGAACGCCGCGCGCAGCGCGCGCTTGAACGGCGCCGGAACGGCCGGTGCGCCCATCGCCGAATGGTCGAGCACGTGCACGTAGAGCAGGCCGAGCGCCGACAGCGCGCGCACCAGTTCGAGGTACTGCTCCTCGACGCCGTCGAACGCGCCGGTGGCGTTGAAGACCCCATAGGGCGACAGCCGAACGCCCACCCGGTCGGCGCCGATCGCCGCGACCGCCGCGCGGATCACTTCGAGCGCGAAGCGGTTGCGGCCGGCGGCACTGCCGCCCCAAGCGTCGCTGCGGGTGTTGACGTTGGCATTGAGGAACTGCTCGACCAGGTAGCCGTTGGCGGCATGCACCTCGACGCCGTCGAACCCGGCCTGGATCGCGAGGCGCACCGCCTTGCCGTATTCGCCGATGGCGTGGGCGATGTCGGCGGCGTCCATCGCCCGCGGCGGCGAGTAGGGGCGCATGCCGTGGCGGTCGGTGTGGACCTCGCCGGGCAGGGTCTCGGCGGTCGGGCTCAGCACCTCGGCGCCCGCCGGCAGATTGTCCACATGGCTGACGCGGCCGGTGTGCATCAACTGCACGACGATGCGCCCGCCGCGGGCATGCACCGCATCGGTGACCTGCTTCCAGCCGGCGACGTGGGCGGCGTTGAACAGGCCCGGAATCCGCGCGTAGCCCAATCCGTTCGGCGAAGGGGCCGTCCCTTCGGCAATGATCAATCCCGCGCCGGCGCGCTGGGCGTAATACTCGGCCATCAGGGCATTGGGGGTATTGGCCTCGACCGCACGGCTGCGGGTGAGCGGCGCCATGACGACACGATTGTTCAGGTACAGCGTGCGAATGGTCGCGGAGTCAAACAACATGGGCGCATCCTTTCTGTTATTGGCCATTTTTCAGGGAACCGTCGCCGCAGCGACATGGCGGTGAACCGCCGCCAAACCCTGCCGCCTTCGGGGTTTCCGGATCGGGAAATTATAACGGACCGATTATTCCACTACCGGGAAACACCCGCCGCCGCGGCGGCGGGCCATCGAACCGCAAGCACCCGTACGGCCGTCCCGGCAAATCCCAGGGAAAGATTCCCCAAAATCATCGCCTCGATCGCGGAACGCGCTGCTTACAATTCGGCGCATAGCGCTGCGATTCCGCGCGCGGCTTGCCGGGACCCGTTGCGCCCCACTCCATGGAAAAATCGATGAGCCTGCTGATCGGCGCGTTCGGCGCCGCCGTCGCAGCATTCCTGGCATACCTGCTGGCGGTGGTGCGCAGACAGAACCGCGCTCTGCTCCGCAGCGCAAGCCTGCTTGCCCGCACCGGGGAGTTGCAGGCATTCCTGGCCCAGATCAACCAGGCGGCGTCCCAGCTCGAGGACGAGGATGCCTACCTGCGCACCGTCTGCGACCTGGCGGTGCGCGAAGGAAAGCTCGCGCTGGCGCTGATCGGCCGGCCCGACGACCGCGGCCAGCTGCAGTTCCTGGCGGCCGCGGGCGCAACCACATACCTCGACGGATTGACGATCTCCGTGCTGCCGGAGGCGCCGGAAGGACAGGGGCCGGCGGGTCGGGCATGGCGGGGGGGCCTGCCGATCTTCAATTCCGACTTTTCGACGCCCTCGCTTGCGCCCTGGCGTGCGCGCGCCGAGCGCCTCGGACTCAAGGCGACCGCCGTCCTGCCCATCCGGCGCGGCGGCATGCCCTGGGCCTTGCTGATTTTCTTCCGCCGCGACGACGTGGCATTCGACCCGCCGATGCAGCGGCTCCTGGTGCAACTGGCCGACGACGCCGGGCGCGGACTCGACCACATCGCGCGCAGCAAGCGCCTGCGGCTCCTCGACCGCGCGGTGGCGGCGTTGTCCGAAGGGTTGACCATCGCCAACGCCCGGCGGGACCTGATTTTCGTCAACCGCGCCTTCGCGGAGATCTCGGGCTACCCATCCGAGGAGGCGGTCGGCCGTAACTGCAACTTCCTGCAAGGGCCGCAAAGCGACCCCGCCACCGTCGAGCAGATCCGTTCGGCGCTGAATGCCGGCGACAGCTTCGACGGCGAAATCGTCAACGTGCGTCGGGATGGTTCGACATTCTGGAACCACCTGCACATCGACGCCGTGCACGATGCCGAAGGGCGCATCACCCACTACGTCGGCATCCAGCGCGACGTCACCGAGCGGGAACTGCAGTTGCAGCGCCTGCAGCGCGCGCAGGCCGTGTACCGGGCGCTCGCCGCGGCGGGCGACTCCCTGCTGCTGGGCGCAACGGAAGCGGCAATGACGTCGCGCCTGTGCCAGAGCCTGGTCGATGGCACCGAATTCTCCTCGGCCTGGCTGGCCCGGCCCGATGAGCAGGGCATCTTCCGGCCGCTGGCGACCTCCGGCGAGCGCGCGGAAAGATCGCCGCTCTTCGATTTCCCGTACGTCGCCACCGATGACCCCGACGCGACGCTCGCGCAGGCGTGGCGCACCGAGACGGTGACGATCGCGGAAATCGCGATCCCGGCATCGGAGACCAACGGCGCGGCGCCACCCCATGCCGCGGCCATGCTTGCCGCCCCGGTCCGCCGCGGCAGCGCGGTCTGGGGGGTCCTGGTGCTGGTCGCCCAACGCCCCGGATTGTTCGACGAAACGACCCGTAGTGCCTGCGAGCGCGTCGCGGCGCTGCTGGGCCATGGCCTGGACGAACTGGATCGCAAGTCGGCGCTGCAAACCCTCCAGGACGCCGAGAGCCGGCGCGCGCGCACCGACACGCTCACCGGCCTGCCCAATCGCCTCGCGTTCGACGAATACCTGCCCGGCGCCCTGGCGCGGGCGGCGCGGCGCCAGACGGTGGTCGCCGTGGGCATGCTCGACCTCGACGACTTCAAGCCCGTCAACGATCGCTTCGGCCATTCCGCCGGCGACGTGCTGCTGCAACAGATCGCCCAGGCGCTGCGTGCCCGCGCCCGGCAATCCAACTTCCTGGCGCGACTCGGCGGCGACGAATTCGTGCTGGTGTTCGAGGACCTCGAGCCGGAGCATTTCCTGCCGCAGCTGCAGATGGCGCTCGAGCGCTTGCACGCGGCGATCGAGCAGCCGTTCGATCTGGGCGAAGGACGCACCGCGCGCGTGGGCATGACCATCGGCTTCGCGCTCTATCCGCAGGATGCCGGCGAACCCGACATCCTGCTGCGGATGGCCGATGCGGCGATGTATGCGAGCAAGGCGCACAAGCACGACCGCACGCACTGGTGGCGCATCGGCACCTCGGGCCCGGACGGCGAGCGGAACCGCCCGCCGGACCCCCTGCTCGACCTCTTCGGCAAGGAATCCTCCGCCCTGCTGGAGTCGCTCGAGCCGTCGATCCTCGACCCGGTTGCATCGGCCTTCGCACGCGCCTTTTACGAGGGCCTGGCGCGCGAACCCGAACCGGCGCAGATCCTGCGCGCGCTCACCCCGGCGGAAGCCGATCGGCTCGAGCGCAGCCAGGCGGAGCACCTGCGCTTCCTGATGCGGCCCGACACCACGCGCGACGCGATCGAGCGCAATGCCCGCAGGCTCGGCGAGACCCATGCCCTGGTCGGGCTTCCCAACGCCAGCATGGAGCAGGCCTTCGGACTCTATGAATCCCTGCTGCGCGCCCAGCTCGAGGCCGCGTTCGTATCCGCGCGCGAGCGCTACCTCATCATGCGGGTGGCGACCGCGCGGCTGCGGCTCGACGTCCAGATGCAGCTCGCCGCGATCGACCAGACGGTCGAAAAATATTTCTCGCTGCTCAAGGTTCCGGTGCGACCCGGCGCGCGCTGGATCGACGTGCTGCCGCTGGCGCTGGAAAGCCTGGGCGGCCTGCCGGGCATTCGCCATGCGATCGTGTTCCGCCCCGACGAGCACGGGTCGCTGCGCATCGCCGCGGGGGCCGGGGAAGACTTCGGACGGGTCGCGGACATCGTGCGCACCGACGACGATCTGCGGCCCAACCTGAATGCCGGACCGGGCATGCAGCGCGGGCCGCTGGCGATGGCCTGGTTCACGCGCGAAGTGCAGGTGGTGGATGCCTATCTCCTCGATCCGCGGCTGCAGCGCTGGCACGCGTTGGCGGCAGAACTGGGCTGGCGCAGCGCCGCGACGGTTCCGATCGCCAGCATCGAGGACACCGACAGCGTGCTCATGATCTTCGGCACCCACCCGCACCAGTTCTCCTCGAGCTGGGCGAGGTCCTGGCTCGAACTGCTGCGCAACCGGCTCGACACCTTGTTCGCCGCCACCGCCCGCGGCCAGCGCCTGATCGGCCCGACGCGGGTCCGCACCCTGCGGGAGTTGCTCTACGGCGATGGCCTGAGCATGTGGGTGCAGCCGATCGTCGACCTGCAGACCGGGGCGGTGGTGCGCGTCGAGGCGCTGGCGCGCCTGCAGACCCCGGATGACGAAGTGGTGAACCCGGACGATTTCCTGCCCGCGTTCGGCGAGCAGGAATTGCATGCGCTCTTCCGCCTGGGCCTGAACCAGGCACTCGAACATCTGCATGCCTGGCGCGAGGCGGGGCTGGAGTTGAGCGTCGCGGTCAATCTGCCGCCGCTCACCCTGACTCAGCCGGATTGCGTATCGTGGATCGAGGAAGCCCTGCGCAAGACCCAGATTGCGGCCTCCCGCCTGACCCTGGAGATCCTCGAGAGCGCGGAACTCGATCACACGCGCAGCGGCGAAGCGATGCAGGCCATCGATGCGCTGGGCGCGCACCTGGCGCTGGACGATCTTGGATCGGGATATGGCAGCCTGGGCCGGCTGGCGTCGATGCCGATCGACACCGTGAAGATCGACCAGGGGCTGATCCGCGAACTGCCGCGCGACCCGCTGCGCACGATTCGCCTGCTGTCCACCCTGGTGCGCATCGGGGAGGAGTTCGCGCGCCAGACCGTCGTCGAAGGCCTCGAGGACGAGGGATTCGTCGAGGCGGCCCGCCTGCTCGGCGCGCGCCTCGGTCAAGGGTATGCGCTCGCGCGGCCGATGCCGGCAAAATCCTTCCCCGCCTGGATGCAGATCCGTCCCGCGATCGGCGAGGATCCGGCCCTGCACACTTGGCCCGGCGCCCTGGCGTATCACTGGGCGACGACCCACGACCGCCTGCATCTGCGCACTCCCGGACCCTTCGAATCCTGCCCGCTGGCGGCCTTTCTGCAGCGGCAGGGCCTCGGCGAACCCGAGGTCCTGCGCTGGCACGAACAGATCCACCGCAGCACCCCGGGTGCAACGCGCGACGCGGCGGCGCGCGCGCTGCTCGAGTGGCTGGTTCGCCGCGTCACCCTGGCGTATACCCGCTGATCCACCAAAGACGACTTCTCTGCACGGACGACCCCATGACCAACGCTTCCGCCCCGACTTCCCCTTGCGCCGGCAGCACCCTTCCGGAAGGATCCGGCGCCGACCCGTCGCGCTGCGGAATCTGCCGCAGCGGAGAAGACTGCGGCGTGCCCTTCGAATTCGCCTTCCAGCCCATCGTCGACCTGGAGTCGGGCCGGATCTTCGGCCATGAGGCCCTGGTGCGCGGCCCGCAGGCGGAACCCGCGCCGACCGTGCTGTCGCAGACCAACGACGGCAACCGCTACAACTTCGACCAGTCGTGCCGGGTGAAGGCGATCAACACGGCATGCGATCTCGGGCTGCGAGAGCGCCAGGGCGAGCTGCTGTCGATCAATTTCCTGCCGCGCGCCGTATATCGCCCGGAACTGTGCATCCAGACCACCTTGCGAACGGCGCACCAGCGCAATCTCGATGTCGGACAGATCCTGTTCGAGGTCACCGAAGGCGAACGCATCGAAGACGGGCCGTGGTTCGCCGAGATCCTGCGCGAATACCGCAAGCAGGGCTTCCTGACCGCCATCGACGATTTCGGTGCCGGGTACGCCGGACTGCGCCTGCTCGCGGATTTTCAGCCCGATGTCGTCAAGATCGACATGGACCTGGTGCGCGACGTCGATCGCAGTCCGTCGCGGCAGGCGATCGCGCGCGCGGTGATCCGCATGGCGCAGGAACTGCGCATCCGCATCGTCGCCGAGGGCGTCGAGACCGCCGGCGAGCGCGACTTCTTCCGGCACGAAGGCGTCAGCCTTTTCCAGGGATACCTGTTCTGCCGGCCGCTGTTCCGCCAGCTGACGACCTTCGCCGCCTGCGGCGGCGGCGTGGCATAAGGATTACTCCATCCCCCGCGCATGCTCCGATGCGCCGCGCGCCCCTGCGGCGGAGTCGGCGCGCATCGTCAGGACCATCCGGAACCGGACGTCGCCGGACCTCATCCGGCGGACGGCCGCATCGGCCTGCTCGAGCGCCATCGTTTCGATCCAAGGCCGCGCACCCACCAGCACGCTGAAATCGAGCGCGCGCTCGCTGTCGTGCGGGGTCCCGGTGATCGATCCCAGGATGCGGCGTTCGCCGACCACCATGTGCCCCGTCGATACCGCCAAAGGATCCTTGCCCGCCCCGAGCAGCACCAGCGTGCCGCGGGGCGCGAGTGCCGGCAGCAGCGCAGCAACCGCGGCCGACTGACCGATGGTGGTGACGATCGCCTGCGCGCCGCCGAGATCACGCAGGCGCGCAGCCGGGTCTTCGCGCTCGACGTCGACATAGAGATGCGCGCCGAGTTCCCGCACGTCGTCGGCGATGTCCTCGCCGCGGCCGATCGCCGCAACCCGGAACCCCATCTTGCGGGCGTACTGCAAGGCCATGTGACCCAGCCCGCCGATTCCCTGGATCGCCACCAGGTCGCCGGCCTGGGCGCCGGATCGCTTCAAGGCGTTGAACGTCGCAACCCCCGCGCAGAGGATCGGGGCCGCCTCTTCGGCGCGCAGATCGTCCGGAATCGCCACCAGGCCGGTGGCGCGGGCAAGCATCATCTCGGCGTAGCCGCCGTCGCAGGTGGCGCCGACGAACGGCTGGTTCCGGCAGAGTTGGAATTCGCCGCGCCGGCACGGGAGGCACTCGTTGCAATGTCCGCCCAGACGACCGACGCCGACCCGCCGGCCCGGCCTCCAGACTGCGGGGACCGCCGGGCCGCAGGCGGCGATGCGACCGACCACCTCGTGGCCGGGGACGCGCGGCAGGCGCAACGCGGGATCGGCATTGTCGATATCGCCGGCATCGGCACCGCAGACGCCGCACGCGTCGACCGCGATCAGGACTTCGCCCGGTCCCGGTTGCGGCACCCGTCGGGTCGCCAGTTCGAGCACCCCGGGCTGTCGCACCTGCATCGCACGGTAGGTCGCACCATGGCGGGCATCGTCGGTCACGCGGTCTTCCACACCATCGGCCGGATTCATTGCGCACTCCACTCGGGTTGGAATTCGAGGGGTTCGACCGCGCCGCAATGGCCGATCAACCGAGATTTTCCACCAACGCGGCCACGCCCCGGTCGGCCGCTTCGACGGCACCGGCGACGTATCCGGGAAAGCGCGGCGACCACTCGCTGCCGATCCCGGTCAACCGACCACGCCAAGGGCCGGACTCGGCCGCGGCGGGCGGCGCCGCCGACTGATGGCTGCCATGGCTGCCATGGCCATCGCAATCCGCCGCCGTCGCCGTGAAGGGATCAGCGGCCCAATCCCGGATCGCGTCGATCTCGGGAACTGCCGCGTCGGGCCCGAACAGGCGGACGAGCTGGGCTCGGCAGCGGGCGCGCCACGCCGACTCCGGAACGCTCCGGCGCACCTGCGCGGGCACGCCGAAGAAGCCGAACAGCGCTGCGCCGCCCGCCGGGTTCGACGCATCATGAATCTCGACCAGCGGGCCCAGCGCACTGCGCGCACCACCGGAGAGGCCGAGGCTCCGCCAGAACGGGCGGCGGTACACCGCCAGATATTTCGCGTGCGCCGCCATCCAGGTGGGCGCATCGCGCCAGGAGCGCTCCAGCGCCTGCGGCAAGGCGGGCTGGAACTCGACGGTTTCGGCTGCCAGGCGGGGCGGCATCGCCAACAGCAGATGTCCGGCGTGCAAGGATTCGATGCCCCCGGCGCCGCCACCGACGTCCAGTTCCAGTCCGTCTTCGGTGCTCCGTACGCGACGCAGCGGCCTGCCCAGGACGATGCGCGTCCGCGTGAGCCGGCTGTGCAAGGCATCGATCACCGCCGCCATGCCACCGGCGACGCGCATCGAAACGGGCATCCCGGGGTATCCGGCAACGCGCGCCGGCGCCTGCCCGGCCATACGTTCCACCATCAGGTCGCCGGCGTCGGGCTGCACGAAGCGCGCAAGTTCCAGTTCATCGAGAAGGCAATGAAGTTCGGGTTGGAACTCCGGCCAATACCAGGTCGGCCCCAGATCGAACCGGTCGTTGGTCGACGCCGCCGCCAAGGACGCAATCCGGCCCCCGAGCGCAGGCCGGGCTTCGAGCAGCAGCACATCCCGAACGCCGTGCCGTTCGAGCCGATAGGCCGCGTACAGGCCGCTCAGTCCGCCGCCCGCAATGACGATCGACACCGCTTCCATCGAGGCATCCGTTCAGAGATGACGCGCGAACAACTGCACATGGTCGCGCAGAAAATCGAGGAAGGTCGCCGCCGCCACCGACATCTGCTTGCCCTTCGGCCGCACGACGTACCAATCGCGGCGGATCGGGAACCCTTCGACGTCGAGCACGGCCAGCTCCCTGCGGCCGGCATCGGGTTGCAGGGTGCTGAGCGACAGCAAGGCGAGCCCGAGGCCGCCGGCGACCGCCTGCTTGATGGCCTCGTTGCTGCCGAGTTCCATCTTGATCCGCAGCGGCATGCCCCGCTCCGCGAACACCTGTTCCATGGTCATGCGCGTCCCGGATCCACGCTCGCGCACCAGAAAGGATTCCTGGGCCACTTCGGCGAAGGGAATCGCCGATCGGCCGGCCATCGGATGGGCTGCCGGGGCGAATATGACCAGGGGGTTTTCCAGGAAGGGTTCGCTTTCGGTTTCCATGTCCTCGGGCGGCAGGCCCATGACATAGAGATCATCCTGATTGCGCGCGAGCCGGTCGAGCAGGCGATCGCGGTTGACCACTTCGAGCGCGATGTCGATTCCCGGGTATTCCAGGCAGAATGGACCGAGGATGCGCGGCATGAAGTACTTCGTGGTGGTGACGACGGCGATCTTGAGGCGCCCCTGCTTGAGCCCCTTGAAATTGGCGACGGTCTGCTCGAACCGGCCCCAGGTATCCAGCCACTGCCCGCAGGTTGCATACAGCTCGCGCCCCGCCTCGGTCAGGAACACCTTCTTGCCGACCTGCTCGAGCAAGGGCAATCCCACCTGCTCCTGCAGCAGGCGGATCTGCTTCGACACCGTCGGTTGTGTGACGTGCATCGCCTCCGCCGCGCGCGAAAAACTGCTGAGACGGGCAACCGCCTCGAACACCTGCAACTGACGTAGCGTGACGTGCATCATGGCCGGACCATTCCCCCGAAAACGATAACCTGAAGGTTATCGTCTACATAATAACTATTCATTTTTATTTCTGGTCCCGCGTCCCTAGACTTTTTCCCGTGAGCCCTTCGCCCCCGGAAACGTCCATCGCCGCAGGAGACCGCCATGCCGCATGACCCGCTTGCGCCCGCTCTGGCCCTGATTCCCCCGCTGCTGTATTTGCTGGTGGGGTTGATGCCTGCCGCGTGGGCCAACGCCCGTGCCGCGACGATGAGCACGCTCGCCACCAACGCCGCCTGGGCGGCGCTGGCCGGGGCCGCCGCGACGGCCATCGCCCATGGGTTCGATTCCGCCCAGTCGTGGACGATCCATCCGGTCGCGATGGGCAGCCTGGGCAGCTTCCCCCTGGCAATCTACGTCAACGGCCTGACAGTCACCATGCTGCTGCTGGTGTCTTTTGTCGGCGCGGTGGTGACCCGCTATGCGCGGCCCAATCTCGACGGCGACCCCAACCAGGGCCGCTTCCACAAATGGCTGGCGATGACGCTCGCCGCGATCCTCACCTTGATCGTGTCCGGCAATCTCCTGCTGTTCGCCTTCGCCTGGATCGCCACCAGCCTGTGCCTGCACCAGTTGCTGATGTTCTACCGCGAGCGACCGGCGGCGGTGCTGGCCGCCCACAAGAAATTCGTCGCCAGCCGGATCGGCGACGTCAGCCTGCTCTGCGCCGTCGCGCTCATCGGATCGAGCCTGCACACGCTCGATTTCGCCGGGATGTTTCACGTCCTTGCGACGCCGGGAATCCGGGTTCCGGCGTCGCTGGATCTCGCCGCCCTGCTGATCGTCGTCAGTGCGGCACTGAAGTCCGCGCAGTTCCCGTTCCACGGCTGGTTGATCCAGGTGATGGAAGCGCCGACGCCGGTGTCCGCGCTGCTGCATGCCGGCATCGTCAACGCCGGCGCGTTTCTGGTCGTGCGCATGAGCCCGGTGATCTCGCACTCGGAAACGGCGCGCTGCCTCCTCGTCGCCATCGGCCTCATCACACTGGCCCTGTCGTCGCTCGTGATGCTGACCCAGACCAGCATCAAGGTCTCGCTTGCCTGGTCGACCACGGCGCAAATGGGATTCATGCTGCTGGAATGCGGACTCGGCCTCTACAGCCTTGCGATCCTGCACGTCGTCACGCACTCGCTCTACAAGGCGCATGCGTTCCTCGCTTCCGGAAGCAGCGTCGACACCTTCCGCGCGCCGGTCCTGCCCTACCCCCGCGGCGGGCTTCGGCTGGACCGGCTATTGCTGGCTCTGCTGACGGGCAGCGCGCTGACCCTGGTCACCGCCGCCGCGTTCGGCATCACGGCGCACAGCGCGCCGGCGCTGCTCGCCGCCGCGACGGTGGTCGCGATCGCGACCTCGCAGTTGCTGCTGCTGGCAATCACCGAGACCGAGGGCAATCCTTCGTTCCCGCGCGCCCTGGGCCTGGGGATCATCGTCGTGTTGGCCTACTTCACGCTGCATGCCGGTTTCGAAGCCGCGCTCGCCACCAGCGTGCTCCCGGTGCCGGATCCGAAGGGACGGTTCCAGGCCGTGCTCGCGGCCACCGTGGTCGGCGTCTTCCTCGTCCTGCTGGTGGTCCAGCGCATCCTGAAATCCGACCCGACGGCCTTGGGCAAAGGCCTGTATCTGCACCTCTACAACGGTCTGTATGTCGACGTGTACATCACCCGGCTGCTGCAGCGTGTCTGGCCCAGTCCGCCCGCGGACATGGGTTCGCCGCCCGCTCCCTTCGCAACCATTCCCGGAACCCGAGGTGGATCATGAACGCACAACCCACAGACGATCTCGTGACCCGCGACCCCAGCGGATTGGCAGCACCGACCCGGGACGAACTGCGCGCACACATCGACGCCGCCTGCGCCCGCATCGCGCCGCTGTGGCCGCTGCAGCATTTCGTGGCGGTGAATCCGTTCTTCGGGCTGCGCGACCAGACGTTCCAGGACGCCTCCGACACCCTGGCGCGGATCACGGGTGCCGGCCTCTACATGCCCCGCGACTACTATCGCGCGCAACTTGCCGAGGGGCGAATCACGCGCGAGGACATCGCCGCGGCGATTCGCCGCTGCGACAGTGCCCTCGATCCGGAGCGCGTGGAGCGCGCCGTCGCGACGGACGCGCCACGGCCCAAGCTCGGGATGGCGGCGGTCAGCGAAGTGCTCGAGCGTGTCGAAGGCGGGCTGTGGTCGAGCTTCGTCACCGAGCGCATCAGCCTGCATTGCGCCGCCTACTTCGACCTCGGCCAGGCCACGATCCGCATGCCCTGGAGAGACCGCTCGCTCTATGCCGCGTGGCGCGAAGCGGCATCGATCGATCGCAGCCCGTCGATGATGGGGCTCTTCGACTTCCGCTCGGCGGTTACCCGCCTGCCGGCAGATCCGCAAGCCGCGATCGCGCTCGCAATCCGCCGTCTCGCCATTCCGGCCGCGGCGGTCGAACGCTATCTGCATGCCTCGCTGATGAGCATCAACGGCTGGGCGGCATGGGCACGATACCTGCGCTGGCAAGCCGAACTGCAAGGCGGGCACGACGATTCGATCGTCGATCTGCTGGCGATCCGGCTGATGTGGGACATGCTCCTCTATGAGGAAAAGCGCTCGGCGGCCCTGGTGGCGCGCTGGCGCGAAATGCTCGCCGCCAGCATGCGCCCGCCATCGGCCAAGCGCCAGGCTGCCGCAGAGATCGACCGCATCCTGCTGACGGCGATGGAGGTGGGGTTTCAGCGCAGCATCATCGCCGGCGTTGCCGCCCCGGCCGGCTCGCAGACCGATATCGGCCCGACGGCGACTTCCCCCGGACGGCCGGCGGTCCAGGCGGCATTCTGCATCGACGTGCGTTCCGAGGTGTTCCGGCGTGCGCTCGAGACCGTCGCCTCGCCGATCCAGACGATCGGGTTCGCCGGGTTTTTCGGCATCTTCATCGAACATGTCCCGCTGGGTTCCACCGCCGGCCACGTTCATGTCCCGGTACTGTTCCGGCCGGGGTATCCGATATACGACCGGGTCAAGAACGGTGATCCCGATGCCGTGATGGTCGAACGCCGCCGCCGCATCGGCCTCTACAAGGCCTGGAAGGGCTTCAAGTTCTCGGCGCCGTCGTGCTTTTCGTTCGTCGAAGCAGCCGGACTGATGTATGTGTCGAAGCTCATCACCGACAGCTTCGGCTGGACCCGGCCCGTTCCCGACCCGCGGACCCAAGGCCTCGACCAGGCGGCCGCCGATCGCGTCGGCCCGACCCTCGAGGACGTGTCGCCGGCGCAGCGTCGCCCGGACCACGCCCATGCGGGCATCCCGCCCGAGGAGCGCGCCGGACATGCGGAGCGGATCCTGCGGGCGATGTCGCTCACCGCCAATTTCGCACGCATCGTGCTGTTGGCCGGCCACGGCAGCAGCACCGTCAACAACCCCTACGGATCGGCGCTCGACTGCGGCGCCTGCGCGGGACAGACCGGAGAGGCCAGCGCGCGGGTGGTCGTCGCCCTGCTGAACGACCGCGCCGTCCGCGCGGAACTGCGCCGCCGCGGGATCGACATTCCCGACGACACCTGGTTCCTCGCCGGGCTCCACGACACCACCACCGATGCGCTGCAGCTTTTCGACACCGACGAGCTCCCGGCGGCGCTGGCCCCGGATCTCGCCCGCCTGCGGCAGTGGCTGGAACAGGCTGCGGACCTGACGCGTCTCGAGCGCGCCACCCTGCTCGGGATCGCCGCCACGACCGACCGCGGCCTCGAGACCCGCATCCGCAGCCGCAGCCGCGACTGGGCCCAGGTGCGCCCGGAATGGGCGCTCGCCAACAACGCCGCGTTCATCGCCGCGCCGCGATCGCGCACCGCGGCGCTCCATCTCGCCGGCCGCGCCTTCCTGCACGAATACGTCTGGCGGCAGGATGCCGGGTTCGGCGTGCTCGAACTCATCATGACGGCGCCGATGGTGGTCGCGAACTGGATCAACATGCAGTACTACGCGTCGGTCGTCGACAATCGACGCTTCGGCAGCGGCAACAAGGTGCTGCACAACGTCGCCGGCGGCGCCATCGGCGTGCTCGAAGGCAACGGCGGCGACCTGCGGACCGGCCTGCCCCTGCAATCCGTGCGCGACGGCAGGAACTGGATGCACGAGCCCCTGCGCTTGAGCGTGTTCATCGAGGCGCCGCAGGATCCGATCGACGACGTGCTGTCGCGGCATGCCGTGGTGCGCGACCTCGTCGAGCACGGATGGCTGCATCTGTTCCGCATCGCGGATGAGGGCACGGTCTTCCTGCGTCGGTCCGATGGCCTCTGGCTGGCGGCGGAGCGGGATCGGTAACGGATCCAGATTCCCGCCGCTCCCGGGAGTGGTCTGTCGGCCGGAAGGAGTCGTTCGAAGTCACGGAACCCCCTCTCCCGCAGGGGCGGGAGAGGGCGGGGGTGAGGGTCGTCGCAAGAGCGATGCCGTGCGAATTTGCTCGAGCACTGCCACGGTCTGCGTCAAGACATCGTTGTCCCAGAATCGCATCACCACGAAGCCCCGCTTGCCAAGGAATGCATCGCAATGGGCTGGTAGCGCGGATGGGTGCCGTACTTATGCAAGAACCGCTTCGAGAACGACCCGCGTAGCTACGACGCGAACCTCCTTGAGTCGGCCATGGCCAGGATGTATTTTCTCTTCCACGCGGAGCAAACCGGCTTGCGTCAGATCGTCGATATCGCGCTTCACTGCACTGCGATCTCGGTGGAGACGAGTGGCGATGTCGGTGATGGAACCGGGACGTTCGCGGATGGCACG
>JAKCCX010000015.1 GCA_021838715.1 Pseudomonadota bacterium
TTGCCGGTCTCCCGCACCAGCGCGTCATGGTCGAGGAAGCGCGCGGCGCGCGCATCGAACTGGCGGCGAACGGTGGCAACGGCGATCTGGCTGCGGTCGGAGTTCATCTAGCCGGCGCCGCCCGCCCGACGCAGGGTGGACCGGGTCGCCAGCGAGGCGAGCGCCGCACCCAGCAACCCGCCCGCCGGACACAGCAGCCATGCGAACGCCAAAGGGGCCGGGGCGTCGGTCCAGCGCAGGGAATATTCGGTGGCGAGTTCCGCCACGACCGGGGCGAGCCGGGCGCCGGCCCACAGCACGATGGCGGCGGCGAGCGCACCGGCGAGCGCCATGCTGATCGCCCCCGCATAGACGTAGGGCCGCCGCAGCGCCGCGGGCTCCATGCCGAGGATCTGGAACACCCGCAGTTCGTCCGGATCGAGCCGCAAGGCCACCCGGGGCCACAGATCGGCGATCAGCGAGAATCCCGCCACCAGCGCCGCCAGCAGCACCAGGCCCAGCAGCATTCCGGCGCGCGTGGCGAAGTGCGTCAGGGCATCGAGCTTGCGTGCCGTCCCCGGTTCGTAGGCCACCGCGGCGACGCCCTTCTGCGTGCGCATCGCCGCGACCGCCTCTTCGATCGCGGCGGGCGTCGCGGCGGGGTCGAAGCGCACGATGAACGCATTGGGCAGAGGATTGGGCTGCAGATCGTTCAAGCCGCTGTCGGCCAGGCTTTTGCGCGCCACCAGCGCCGCGCGCGCGGCGTCGCGGCCGACGAACTCGACCGTCATGACGGGCCCGGCCTGGCGCAGGGCGCCGCGCAGCGTATCGAGATCGGCCAGCCGCTCGCTGCGCGCTGCGAACACGAGCGCGGACGGAACGGCCCAGGCGGGGCGGTCCGGCGGCCAGGCGCGCCATGCCGCCGTGGCGATCAGGATCGCCGCTGCGACGACCATCGCGGTGCACAGCGCCGAAACCGCCAGCGTCAACGGCTTGCGGAACAGTCCGCGCAAGGCGAACCGCAATGCCGCGCCGCGGCTCGAACCGATGCGCTGCGCCGCTGCGGCACTCATGCCGCCGGCCTTCCGTCGCGCAGGTGCAGGATCCGGGCGCGCGCCGGCCATCCTCCCGTGGCCGGTGCCGCCGGCGCCGACGCCGCGTCTGCGCCGGGATCGGCATCCGGCCGGGGATGGGCCGGCGCGCGGGTCGACGCGACGACCGTCACGCCCGCCCCGGCGAACTGATCGACGACCGCGACGAGCTGCGCCGCGACCGGGGCGTCGAGGTCTTCGAGCAGGTCGTCGAGCAGCAGCAGCGCCGGCCGGTTCACGAGCGCGCGCGCCAGCGCGACCCGGCGCGCCTCGCCGCTCGCCAGGTCGGCGCAGCGGATCCCGCCCAGGCGATTCGCATCCAGCCCCACGAGTTCGAGCGCCGCACGGGCGCGCCGCAGGCCCTCGTCGGCGCCGACGTCCGCCACCCATGCCGCGAAGGCGACGTTGTCCAGCACGCTGTGCCGCGCCAGCAGCGGTGCCGCCGCCGACAGGATGCCCAGGGAGCGGCGCAGATGGGCGCGCGCCAAGGGGCCGACCGCCGCGAGGTCTTCGCCGGCGATGCGGATCACGCCCGCGCTGGGGGCGTCGAGGCCGGCCAGCAGGCGCAGCAGGACGCTCTTGCCGCTGCCGCCCGGGCCTTCGATCACGACGAAGTCGCCGCGCCGCACCTGCAGGTCGATTCCCTGCAGCGCCGGGCGGGACGCGCCGTAGCGCTTTTCCACGCCCTCTGCGGACAGCACCGGGGTGGCAACGTTGGGAGCCGACAGGGTGGGTTCTTTTTTCACGGGTTCCGAAGCGATGCAGGAACTGGCGCGGATTGTACGTGGGGGCGATGCCGGATCCGCCCGTCTGTCACACTCCGTTCCTATAATCGGACAACCGATTTCCCCCAAAAGGTCGCAAGATCGCCTCGCCCCCGCTCGACCCCGAAAAGTTCCTGAACCGGGAACTCTCCCAGCTTGCGTTCAATGAACGGGTCCTGTCCCTGGCCCAGCGCGAAGCAACGCCGCTGGGCGAGCGGTTGCGGTTTCTCTGCATCGTCTCGTCGAATCTCGACGAGTTCTTCGAGATCCGCGTCCCGGACCTCCTCGACGAGATGCGCGAGGCCGGCGGCATCGGCCCGTCGGCGCCGCAGTGGGAGGCGTTCATGCGGATCTCGGAACGCGCGCACGCGCTCGTCGAACGGCAGTACGCGCTCTACAACGACGAGATCATCCCCGCGTTCGCGCGCGCGCGGGTGGTCATCGCCGGGCACCGCGAGCGCAGCGAACCGCAGCGCGCGTGGGTGCGCGATTATTTCGAGCGCGAGGTGGCGCCGCTGCTCTCGCCGATCGGCCTCGATCCGGCCCATCCGTTCCCGCAGGTGATGAACAAGGCGCTGAACTTCATCGTCCAGCTCGAAGGCAAGGACGCCTTCGGCCGGCCGACCGGCGTCGCCATCGTCAAGGTGCCGCGCGCGCTGCCGCGGGTGATCGCATTGCCGCAGCGGCTCACGCCGGGGCGGCAGACCTTCGTGCTGTTGTCGTCGGTGATCCGCGCGCACCTCGGCGACCTGTTCCCGCGGCGCACGGTGACCGGGTTTTCCCAGTTCCGCGTCACCCGCGACTCCGATCTGTGGGTCGACGAGCGCGAGGTTTCCAACCTGCGGCAGGCGGTGAAGTTCGAGCTTGCCCAGCGGCACTTCGGCAACGCCGTGCGCCTGGAGATCCTGCGCAGCTGCCCGCCCCAGCTCGAAGCGCTGCTGTGCAGCCAGTTCGCGCTGCCGCCCGAAACCGTGTATCGCGTCAACGGGCCGGTCAACCTCGTGCGGCTGAACCAGCTCGTCGACCATCTCACGCAGCCCCGGCATCGCTTCCCGCCCATGGTGCCGGCGTGGCCGAAGGGCGTGGGCGAGGATACCGACATGTTCGCCGCGATCCGTCGCGGCGACATCCTGCTGCACCATCCCTTCGAGAGCTTCGAGCCGGTGGTGGAACTGTTGCGGCAGGCGATCGCCGATCCGCAGGTGGTCGCGATCCGCATGACGCTCTACCGTACCGGAACCGGCTCGGTGCTGGTCGACCTGCTTGCGGAAGCGGCGCGGCGCGGCAAGGAAGTGACGGTCGTCGTCGAACTGCAGGCGCGGTTCGACGAGGAAGCGAACGTCAATCTCGCGGAACGGCTGGAGACCGTCGGCGCACAGGTGGTCTACGGCGTGGTCGGCCTGAAGACCCACGCCAAGATGCTGCTGATCCTGCGGCGGGAGGAGCGGCGCGGTCGGGTGCGGGTCGTGCCCTACGTCCATCTCGGCACCGGCAACTACCACCCCGCGACCACCAAGCTGTACACCGACTTCGGCCTGATGACGGCCGAACCGACGATCTGCGAAGACGTCGAAAAGATCTTCCTCCATCTCACGAGCCTCACGCGCGTGCAGCGCCTGCGGCACCTGTGGATGGCGCCCTTCACGCTGCAGCGCCAGATCATCGCCGCGATCGAGGCCGAAGCGGACAACGTCCGCAGCGGCAAGCCCGGGCGCGTCGTCGCCAAGGTCAACGCCCTGACCGACGAGGCGACCATCGAAGCGCTCTATGCCGCCTCCCAGGTCGGCGTCAGCATCGACCTGATCGTGCGCGGCGCCTGCGCGCTGCGCCCCGGCGTCAAGGGCCTTTCCGAGAACATCCGCGTGCGCTCGATCATCGGCCGGTTTCTCGAACATCACCGGATCTACTATTTCCGCGCCGGCGGCGCCGACAAGGTCTATCTCGCCAGCGCCGACTGGATGGGGCGCAACCTTCTGCGGCGCATCGAGATCGCCTGGCCGCTGCTCGACCCCGCGCTCAAGGAGCGCGTGATCGATGAGGGCCTGCGGCCTTACCTGTACGATACGGCCGACGCCTGGATCCTCGGTTCCGACGGCGCGTATGCGCCGCCGCGCAACCCGGACCGCGGGTTTCGGGCCCAGCAAACGCTGATCGAAGGACGTTCGTCGTCCGGGGAGGAATAGATGGAACTCGTACTGTGGCGCCACGCGGAAGCGGAAGACGCGGGCAACGGGATCCTCGACCTGCAACGCAAACTGACTCCCAAAGGCGAGAAGCAGGCGCGTCGGGTTGCCCAATGGCTCAACGACCGGCTACCCGATGCGACGCGGATCCTCGTCAGCCCGGCCGTGCGCACGCAGCAGACCGCGCAGGCGCTCGTCGAACTGTCCGATCGCAAATGGAAGACGGCGCCCGCGATCGCTCCCGGCGCCGACGTCGATGCGTTCCTGGCTGCGGTCAACTGGCCGCACGCCCGCAACCCGGTCGTCGCGGTCGGTCACCAGCCCACGCTGGGGCTGGTCGCCAGCCGCCTGCTGACCGGGACGTCCCTGCCATGGGTCGTCAAGAAGGGCCAGATCTGGTGGATCAGCTCCCGCGCCGACAACGGCGACGCGCTGGCTTCGCTCGTCGCCGCGATCGGGCCGGGGCAGTTGTAAGTCAGGGCCGGGAGATAACGGACTGCAAACAGGTTCCGATCAAAGGTCTCCCGGTTGCAGTCCGGTGTGCTTTGCAATTCGTGCCAGCATGCGAGGGCCAATTTCATCGGCTTCGTGGAAGGCAAACACGAAGTCCGGCCATCCTGGACGCGAAAGCGTCCGATGCGATCCGGTTTGGCGCTTGACCTGCCAACCGTTTTTGAGGAGAGCCGCCAGGACGCGCTTGGCCTTCGAAGAAGGCCAGTGGCTCATGCCGCCGTAGCGAGCGAAATGCGGAATTCAACAGGACGCGACTCGCCATGTTCAAGGCGTTCGGCAAGTACGCGCAACGCCAGGACTTCGGCCTTGGCCATTGCATCCTCCGCAGTCACTCCATAGGAGAGCACGCCAGGCAATTGCGGTATCTCCGCCAGCCATCGGCCATCGACTTCCTGCTCGCATTCGAGTCTCAGGTCCATGCGTTGCCTCCGTCACGTTACGGAATCATTCTACGCGCCAGCCGTATTGGGCCAAAGGCCGGAAGTGGTAGCCTTCGCGATCCCGGTGTCCGCCGCCGTTCGAAGTGCCCAGTCGCCGCACGGCGCCGCGGCGTTGCCGTCGCAGGATTCGCCGACCCGGCGATCCGGATCAGATTTCCCGCACCCGGAACAGAATCCCGACCCGCGCCCACTGCTGCGCCTCTTCTTCCAGCAGATATCGCGTCAACGGGCGGCGGGCGAGCCAGCCGCGTTCGATGCCGAGGTCGAATGCGCCGCGGGCGTGCAGGGTCCAGCGCGGCAGGCGGACCGTGCCGCGGGCGTGGTGGAAGATGATCGCGAGCCGCAGCGCGAGCAGGCGGCCGGAGCGGACGGGGTCGGCCAGCACGTCGATCACCTTGCGCAGGTTGCCGCGCTGCCCGAGCACCAGTTCGGCGATGCGCTCCTGATCGGAGGTCGAGAACCCGGGCAGGTCGCCGTTGCGGATCAGGTAGGCGGAGTGCTTGTGGTGGTCGCTGTGCGAGACGGCGAAGCCGATCTCGTGCAGCTGGCAGGCGAAGCGCAGCACCCGCGCGTCGTCGTCCGATGCGTTGGGCAGGAGCACGCGATGGAACTTCGCCGCGGTGGCGTAGACCAGGCCCGCCAGCTTGCGGTCGACGCCGAAGCGCTCCTGCCAGCGCAGCACGGTGGCGTCGCGCACGTCGTGGTGTTCCCGCCGTCCGAGCAGATCGTAGAGCAGTCCGGCGCGCAGGGCGCCGCGGGCCGGGCGCATCTCGCCGATGCCGAAGGTGTCGAACACCGCCGAGAGGGCCGCCACGCCGCCCGCCAGCACTTCGGTGCGCTCGATCTTGATGTTGTCGAACCGCACGCGGCGGACATCGCCGAAGCCGATGAGGAGGTCGCGGAGTTCCTGCAGGCCGCGCGGCGTGATCACGCCATCGGCCCAGCCGCGATTGCGCAGGATGAGCGACGCCGCGCCGATGGTGCCGCTGGAACCGAACGCCTCGTCCCAGCCGAAGCGCCGGTAGGCCGCCTGCGCTTCCTCCAGTTCGGCCGCGCAGGCCACCTGGGCGCGGCGCATCGCGTCGCGATCGATGCGGCCGCCCGGAAAGAACCGCAGCGTCGCATCGACGCAGCCGATCTTGAACGACTCGGCATACGCGGGAACCGTTCCCTGGCCGACGATCACCTCGGTCGAGGCGCCGCCGATGTCGACCATCATCCGGCGCTTGCGCGACGGCGGCAGCGTGCGGGCGCAGCCTTCGAACACCAGCCGCGCTTCCTCGCGGCCCGAGATGATCTCGATCGGATGGCCGAGCACGCGCTGCGCGCGGGCGAGGAACTCTTCGGCGTTGACCGCCTGGCGCAGCGTCTGGGTGCCGACCGCACGCACCTGCGCCGCATCGATGCCGCGCAGGCGTTCGTTCATCCGGGCGAGGCAGACGCAGGCGGCGTCGATCGCCGCCCGGCTCAGCCGGCCGTCCGAACCGATGCCGGCCGCAAGGCGTACCGTTTCTTTCCAATACCCGCTGCGCTCGAGATGCGATCCCACCGCCCGGGCGATTTCCAGGCGGAAGCTGTTCGAACCCAGGTCGATTGCCGCCAGCAGCATGCCCATGTCGTGCCGATCACTCCGCGCCGATCAGCGCGCGCGCGAAATCCGCGGCCACGAAGGGCTGCAGATCGTCGAGCGATTCGCCCACGCCGAGAAAGAAGATGGGGATGGGATTGCCGGCGCGCTCGCTGGCCAGCGCCGCGATGATGCCGCCTTTGGCGGTGCCGTCGAGCTTGGTGACGATGAGGCCGGTCACGCCGACGGCGGCGTCGAAGGCCCGCACCTGGGCCAGGGCGTTCTGGCCGTTGGTGCCGTCGACGACCAGCAGCACTTCATGGGGGGCGCCCTCGTGGCTCTTGGCGATCGCCCGCTTGATGCGCTTGAGCTCTTCCATCAGGTGCGTCTGGGTCGGCAGGCGGCCGGCCGTGTCGGCCAGCAGCACGTCGCGATTGCGCGCCCGCGCGGCGCTGACCGCGTCGAACACGACCGCGGCCGGGTCGCTGCCGGTGTGGGAGATGACTTCCACGCCGTTGCGTTCCCCCCAGACGGCGAGCTGCTCGCGGGCCGCGGCGCGGAAGGTGTCGCCGGCGGCGAGCAGGACGGTCTTGCCCTGGTCCGCCAGCCAGTGCGCCAGCTTGCCGATGGTGGTCGTCTTGCCGGCGCCGTTGACGCCCGCGATCATGACGACGAAGGGTTTGTCGGCGTCGAGGCGCCACGCGCGTTCGCAGGGCTGCAGCAGCGTCGTCAGGTTGGCGAGCAGGATCTCGCGCACGGCCTGCACGTCGCCGGCGCCGGCCTTGCGCGCGTCGGCGCGGACGCGCTCGATCAGGGTGCTGGTCGCAGCCATGCCGACATCGGCCGCGATCAACGCCGTTTCGAGCTCTTCGTACCAGTTCTCGTCGATCTGCTTGCCGGTAAAGACCGCCGCGATCTGTTCGCGGGTGCGTGTCAGTGTCGACCGCAGCCGGCCAAGCCAGCTCGTTTTCTGGGGAGCGGACATTTCTGCAATGATTCGGGGTGAATGGGCCTGTCGCGTGCGAGTGTATCCCGGATGACGGCCCGCCCCGGTTCCGGCGCGGCGGTTCCGCGCGCGGTGTTGCCATCACGCCCTGCATCCTGCACGAAGACATGCCGCCTCTCCCCAAGAAACGTACGGCCGGCCCGGCGGACAAGCCCGGGCGCATCCGCATCATCGGCGGCGCGTATCGCCGCACTCCGATCGCGGTTCCGGACATTCCGGGCCTGCGTCCGACCCCCGATCGCGTGCGCGAAACCGTGTTCAACTGGCTGCGGCACCTGTTGGGGGGCGACTTCGCGGGCATCCGCGCGGTGGACTGCTACGCCGGCAGCGGCGCGCTGGGCTTCGAGATGGCGTCGCGGGGCGCGAGCCGCGTCGTGCTCGTGGAAAAGAACGCCCGGGCGGCGGAGGCGCTGCGGGAACTGCAGCGCAAGCTCGGCGCCGGCAACGTCGAGGTGGTCCAGGCGGACTGGAAGCTGGCCGCCGCCCGCCTTCCGCCCGCGTCCTTCGATGTCGCGTTTCTCGACCCTCCGTTCGGGGCGGGTCTGCTGCCGCCCGCGCTGGATGCGGTGAAGCCGCTGCTCGCCCCCGGCGGGATCGTCTACGCCGAAGCCGCCGATCCGCTCACCGCGGAGGCGCTGCAGCCGCTCGGGCTGGAACTCGTGCGTGCCGATCGCGCGGGGGCGGTGCACTACCATTTGCTGCGGCTGCGCGCTTCCTGAAATAATGCGAATCCCGCCCCGACAGGCGGAGCATCCCGACATGGTCACCGCCGTCTACCCTGGAACATTCGACCCGCTCACGCGCGGCCACGAAGACATCGTGCGTCGCGCGGCCGGCTTGTTCGATCGCGTCGTCGTCGGGATCGCCGACAGCCGCGGCAAGAAGCCGGTCTTCACCCTCGACGAGCGGGTCGAGATCGCCCGCGAGGCCCTCGGCCAGTATGCCAACGTCGAGGTCTTCGGCTTCCATGGCCTGCTGCGCGATTTCGCCCGCGAGCGCCACGCCCGGGTGATCATCCGCGGCCTGCGCGCGGTTTCGGATTTCGAGTACGAATTCCAGATGGCGGGCATGAACCGCTATCTGCTGCCCGAAGTCGAAACGATCTTTCTCACGCCCTCGGACCAGTACCAGTTCGTCTCCGGCAGCATCGTGCGCGAGATCGCCGCGCTGGGCGGCGACGTGAGCAAGTTCGTCTGCCCTTCGGTCGAGCGCCGGCTCAAGGAAAAGCTCGGCCGGCCCGGCTCCGAAACCTGATTTCGATTCCCTGGCTGCCGTGGCGCTCATCATCACCGAGGACTGCATCAACTGCGACGTCTGCGAGCCGGTCTGCCCCAACAGCGCGATCCGGCCCGGCGAGTCGATCTACGTCATCGATCCCGAGCGCTGCACCGAGTGCGTGGGCCACTTCGACGAGCCGCAGTGCCAGGCGATCTGCCCCGTCTCCTGCATCCCGAAAGACCCGAGCCGATGGGAGACGCGGGAGCAGCTGCTGGAGAAGTTCGAGCGCCTGCAGAACGGCAGCGTCCCCTCTCCCCGGGGAGAGGGATAGCGCGCGTGGGAAACGGGCGCGGCGCGTCACGGCATCTCCGCATCGAGCCCATCGATGCCCTGCGCGGCTTCGCGCTCTTCGGCATCCTGCAGGTCAACATCCAGGGGTTCGCCTGGGGCGCCGCCGATCCGCTGGGCTATCTGACGCCGCCCGCCGGCACGCTCGACCTTGCGTTGCGCTTCCTGCAGGCGGCCTTCTTCGAAGGCAAGTTCTACCCCATCTTCGCCTTCCTGTTCGGCGCCGGCCTGGCGATGCAGATGCGCAAGCTGCGGCACATGGCCGACGGCGATGCGGCGGTCGCCCGCCGCGCGCTCCGGCGCCGGCTGTGGATCCTGCTCGGCATGGGCATCGCGCACGGGTTCCTGCTCTACTGCGGCGACGTGCTGAGCGCCTATGCCGTCTGCGGCCTGCTGTTCCTGTGGGCCTTCGATGCCGCCGGGTCCGGCCCCGCGCTCTCCTCGCGGCGCCTGCGGGCGTGGAGCGTGGCGTGCGCGATCGGCGCGGCGGCGACGATCTTCGTCCCGCTGGCGGTTGCGACGTTCGCGCCCGGCGCCACTCCGCCCGGCGCGATCCCGCCCGACCTGCTGCGGGCCCACGACATCTACGTCCACGGCGGATTGCTGGCCCAGCTCGCGCAGCGGCGCGACGATGAGATCGCGCAGCAGCTGGGGTCCATCCCGACGTTCTGGCCGCAGGTGTTCGCGTTCCTGGCGCTCGGCATGCTGGCCGGCCATGCCGGCTGGCTGCATCATCCGCAGCGGTACGCGCGGGTCTGGGTCGCGGCGCGGCGCATCGGTCTGGCCGTCGGCCTGCCCTGCGCGATCCTCGGCGGCCTCTGGGACACCGGTCATGCGCTGCATGCGCCGGGCCGCGAAGGCGGCTGGAACGACGTCCTGCTCGGCGCGAGCAGCCTGCTCGCCGCCGCGTACGTTGCGGGGCTGCTCGCCTGGTTCGCGACCGACCGGGGCGCCCGGGTGTCGCGCTGGCTGGCGTACGCCGGCCGCATGTCGCTCACCAACTACGTCGGCCAGTCCCTCGCCATGAACGGCCTGCTGTCGGCCTGGGGCTGCGGGCTGGGCGCGCATGCCGGTCGCGCCGGACTGGCGGCACTGGGCGCGGCGGTCTTCGCCGTGCAGATCGGGTTCAGCCGATGGATCCTGTCCCGCTACCGCCAGGGACCGCTGGAGGCGCTGTGGCGGATGGGAACCTACGCCGGCTTGCGCTGAGCCATCGCGGGGCGGGAAGTCCGGCGGGTGGTCGGGCTCGGGCGCAGGGCGATCCGTCCGGCCCGCGCGCCCGGGTCGTCAGTGGGGCAGAACCTTGACCCAGACGCCGGTGGACGGCGCGCCGTCGGGCACCGCGCCCAGCGTCTGCGTGGTCTGGGTTCCGGGTTCACCCAGCTCGATCCATTGCCCCACCCGTCCGCGGATGCGGAACGGCCGGGGCTTGTTCTGCACCCCGTACCCGTAGGGCGCGGCGACGCCGCCGATCTGCAGCGGCAGCAGGTCGGCCACCACCTCGCGGCCCTGCACCGCGAAGCGCACGGAAAACGCCGAGACGCCCTGGAAGAACACCGCGCCCCCGACGCCGGGGCCGATGCCTTGCGTTGCGGCCGCCCCGGAATTCGCCCCCGCGATGCCCGAGGACGTGCCGACGCCCGCGATCGGCGCGTAGAACTGCAGCGACTGCACCGAGGGGAGGTTCATGCGCACCACTTCGCCTTCGACGACCCGGTATCGCGCGATGTGGGTGTTCACCGACACCGAGGTCGATCCGTCGGCGCCGTTGGTCGCATCGGCCTCGGCGCCGCCGCCACCGCCGTCCGTCGATACCGAATAGCCGTTGTCCGCGCCGCGG
Source organism: Pseudomonadota bacterium (assembly GCA_021838715.1). Taxonomy (GTDB): domain Bacteria; phylum Pseudomonadota; class Gammaproteobacteria; order Burkholderiales; family Burkholderiaceae_F; genus GJ-E10. The sequence goes on from JAKCCX010000015.1 coordinate 10,950, forward strand.
TTCGCGTCGTTGCCGGCGCCGGACGACGTCGTGCCGTCGCTGTCGCTGTCGCTGCCGGTCCCGGTGGACACCGAGTAGGAATTGTCCGATCCCTGCCGGACCGCCGCCGGCGCGTCCGGCGGCGTGTCGCGCACCAGCACGGTCAGCTGGCGCGGCATTTCGCCGCCGTAGTCCTGGGCCATCGCCGCCGTGGTCATCGCCGCGGTGCCGAGTGCGGCGGCGGCCAGCGCGGCGAACCACCCTGCGAACAACGATGCGGACGGGCTCCGTCGACGACCCATGATGGCTCCGTTCCGACCCGCCGATGCGACTTCCGCGGAGCCGGATGCTTCCGCCCGGAAAATCTGCGCCCTCCTCACGCCGCCACCAATTCGTCGTTGGCCTGGCGCAAGGGGTAGGGGCGAATCAACACGTCGGCGGGCAGATTCAAGCCCTCGGCCAGCTTGCGGATCATCTCCAGTGTCAGGGGACGGACACGGTTCAGGATGTCCGACACCCGGCCGCGCGGTCCGATGTAGGGTTCCAGGTCCCTGCGCGCCAGACCGCGCGCTTCCATGACGTGGTTCAGGAAGTCGATCGGGTCGGGGTCGAAAATCGGGAAATGCTCCCGCTCATACTGCTCGATCAGCAGGGTCAGGATGTCTAGTTGGTCGGCAGCCGGAGACTTCGCCGGGGCATCCCATAGGCGGTCAATCTCAGCCAGCGCCGCCCGGTAGTCTTTCTTGGTGCGAATCAGCTTGAGTTGCATGTTGGGCCCCTTGAAATCGCTTCCACGTCGATCTTGTCGTACTGGCGATGCGTGCCGACGAAGCGGACGTACAGCAATCCCTTGTCGTAGCGCACGGCCACCACCAATCGGTAGTCGTTCCCTTTGATGTTGAATACGACCCGGTTGTTCCCGGTGAAGCTGGCGTTCCCATAGGCGGCCTTGATGTCCATCGGCGTCTTCCAGGTTGCCCGGCTTGCCAGGGCGTACCAGGACCGCAGCGGCGTTTCGGCATCCGGGTGGGATTCCCAGAACCTCCGCAAGGCGGCAAGGGCGATGATGCGCATGGACCACTGTAGCATGATACCAATTTGGTATCAATGCGCTGCGGCATGCCGGGCCGGCCCGGTGCCGGGCCCCTACCGTTTGGAAAATGCCACCGGCGACACTGCGCTCCCGTTATACGAAAACGGCGGGGGACTGTTGATTCCGTCGGAAATCTGGCTGGCCCAGCATCCAGGCGGAATCAACACGGTGATGCGCCTGCAGCGGATGCAATCACCGGAAATGGCTCGCCCGAATCAGACGTTGAACCGGAAATGCAGCACGTCGCCGTCCTTGACGACGTAGTCCTTGCCTTCCAGGCGCATCCGGCCCGCTTCCTTCGCGCCCTGCTCCCCCTTGTACCGGATGAAGTCGTCGTAGGCGATGGTTTCGGCGCGGATGAAGCCGCGTTCGAAGTCGGTGTGGATGACGCCGGCGGCCTGCGGCGCGGTGGCGCCGATCGCGACCGTCCAGGCGCGCACTTCCTTCACCCCGGCGGTGAAATAGGTCTGCAGGCCGAGCAGCGCGTAGGCGGCGCGGATGACGCGGTCGAGGCCGGGTTCGGCCATGCCCATGTCCTGCAGGAACACGACCTTGTCCTCGTCGGACAGATCGGCGATGTCGGCTTCGGTGCGCGCGCACACCGCGACGACCGGGGCGCCTTCGCGCTGGGCGCGTTCGCGCACGCGGTCGAGCAGGGGGTTGTTCTCGAAACCGTGTTCCTCGACGTTGGCGACGTACATGGTGGGCTTCATCGTCAGCAGGAACAGCGGCCGCAGCGCGGCGCATTCGTCGTCGTCGAGCGCGACCGTGCGCGCCGGCTTGGCCTGGTCGAGGGCGGGCTGGATCTTCTCCAGCGCGGCGACGATGCGCTGCGCCTCCTTCTTTTCCTCGCTCACCGCCGAACTGCGCGCGACCTTGGAATAGCGGTTCATCGCTTTCTCGACCGACTGCAGGTCGGAGAGCGCGAGTTCGGTGTCGATGACCTCGATGTCGCGGATGGGGTCGACGCCGCCGGCGACGTGGACGATGTTCGGGTCATCGAAGCAGCGCACCACGTGCGCGATCGCATCGCATTCGCGGATGTTGGCGAGGAACTGGTTGCCCAGGCCTTCGCCCTTGCTCGCGCCGGCGACCAGGCCCGCGATGTCGACGAACTCGACCGTCGCCGGCAGCACGCGCTGGGGCTGCACGATCTGCGCCAGCGCCTGCAGGCGCGGGTCCGGCACCTCGACGACGCCGGTGTTGGGCTCGATGGTGCAGAACGGATAGTTCTCGGCGGCGATCCCCGCTTTGGTGAGCGCATTGAACAGCGTCGACTTGCCGACGTTGGGAAGTCCGACGATGCCGCATTTCACTGCCATGATTCCGGTTCCTCAGGTTGTTTGTCGTGGTGGCCCGGCGCCGGGGGGCGGGGGCGGCGTGTGGTTCAGGTGTCCGCGAACGCCCCTCCGCCGCCGTGGTGCGGCTGCAGCGTCCGGAGGCGCGCCCGGATGCCGTTGCCGATGAAGATCTGCGGCTGGGACGGGATCTCGTGTTCCGCGGTCTCGCGGGCGGCGATCGCCTTGACCGCGCTGCGGAAGGCATCCTCGAACGACCCGTCGCGGGCCAGCGCATCGGCGAAGAAGGCACGCCCGAAGTCGGTCCATTGCGCGCCGTCGCGGCAGCCGAACGAGGAGCGGTCGGCCGCCGACGCGGTGATCACCATGGTATCCGGTGTTTCCAGGGGGGCGACGAAGGCGCCCGAGTAGCACGCCGAAACGATGATCACGCGGTAGCGGATGCCGGCTTCATCGAGCATGCCGCGCAGCGCCTGGGGCGTGATGTCGTCGAACTGATAGGGAGGCAGCGACACCACGAGATGGTGATCGGGGCTGCCGTGCGAGGTCAGAAACACCGCCAGGACATCGCTGCCGAGGTTCATCTTGTCGGCCATGGTGTCGATCGCGCGCTCCAGCGAACTGGCGGTGGCGAACGGATGCGCATCGGGGTGGGCGCTGCTGTTGGCGAGCACGATGTCGTGGCCGGAGGTGTCGAACACGTTGGCCATGATCGCGTCGGCTGCCGTCGCTTCGTGGAGGAACACGTCCTGCGCGCCGTCGCCGGCGAAGCTGATGGTGAAGAGCTGCGCCTGCCCGCCCTGCGCCGGCGTCACCGCGGCCAGCGCCTCGTCGAGCAGATCGAACTGCGAGTAGAGCGTCTGCTCGGACTGCGTGTCCTCGGTCTGGGCGGTGCCGGCGTCGGACGGCGCATTCCATAGTTGCGCACCGGGATCGATCGCCCACTGCGGTGCGAGCGTCAGGCCGAAGGCCAGCACGAACGCCGCCGTGCGGCGCCAGGCGGACAAGGACGCGGGCGGAGGCTGCGGCGTCCCGTCCTCCGGAGTGCCGGTCACCGCGGTCGCCGTCGTCGTCGCCGATTCCCGAAAGCGCACGGCCGCCACCGCGTACGCCAGCGACAGCCAGATGAGCGGCACCCAGGACAGGGTGTCGTATCGGCGATCGATCGCCGGGATGGCGTCGGCCGCCACCGCCAGCGCGGACGCGGCCAGCGATTCGATGCAGGACAGCGCGAACGCCGCCGTCGCGAGCGGCAGGAAGCCGCGTCGGGCGCCCGTCCGTTCGCCCACCAGTCCGGCGATCCACCATGCCGCGGCGAGCGCCGGCAGCGCCCAGAAGCTGACCGTCGGCAGGGCGAGCGGGTCGAATCGACCGGCCCCGGTGCCGACGGCGTAGAAGTCGTAGGTCACGCCCAGCGCCAGATTGAGCAGGAACAGCCCGAGCAGCTGGCTGCCGCGCGCGCGCACCAGGCGCCATGCGCCGGGCAGGAAGAACCAGAAGGCGAAGCCGCCCAGCAGATTGCCGGCGAGGCCGCCGGCGAAATCCCGTTCGGGATCCGGCCTCACGTCAGCGCCCCGAGGGTTTGCCGCCGGACGTTGGTGCGGCGGCGCGCAGGCGCAGTGCCGCCGCGTCGGATTTGCCGGCGACGATCGCATCGACGGCCGCCAGCGCCCGGCCGATTCCGGCTTCGATCGCGGTCTGCTCTTCGCGCCGCGGCGGGTGCAGCACGAAGTCCGCGACTTCCTGCGCCAGCCCCTGCGTGCGCGGGTGGCCGATGCCGATGCGCAAGCGCCAGAAATCGGGGGTGCCGATCCGGGCGCTGATGTCCTTCAAGCCGTTGTGTCCTGCCAGGCCGCCGCCCTTCTTGAGGCGCACGTCGCCCGGTGCCAGGTCCAGTTCGTCGTGCACGACGAGGATCTCCGCGGGGGCGATGCGATAGAACGCCGCCACGGCCTGCACCGCCTGTCCCGACAGATTCATGTAGGTCGCCGGCTTGAGCAGCCAGACCTCCTGCCCGTCGACCGACGTGCGCGCGACTTCGCCGAAGAACTTTCTTTCGGAACGAAACGACGCCCGCGTCCCGGCAGCCAATTCGTCGACGAACCAGAAGCCGGCGTTGTGACGGGTGCGCTCGTACTCGGCTCCCACGTTGCCGAGGCCGACGATCAGGCGGATGCCTTGGGTCATTGCGCTGGGGTTATTGCGCCTGGGTCATTTCGGTATCACGGAAACGCAATGGGGATGCGCCCCGCGGGATGGCTGCACAGCCAGGCTCCCCCGGCCCCGTCTGGGGCCGGGGGAGCGAACTTCTTCCGCGCTTCCTTACTTCTTCTTGGCCGGCGCGGCGGCGGGAGCCGCGGCCGGAGCCTTCGCCCCGCCCTTGGCAGGCGCGGCCGGCGCCGCCGCCGCCGCCCCCGGGGCTTCTTCCTGCGCGCCCGCCGGCACGGTCACCGTGACGAGCACCGGATTCTCCTTGCCGCGCCGCACGAGCGACACGCCGTCCGGCAGCTTGATGTCCGACGCGTGGATGGTCTGCTGCGCGGTCAGGTCGGACAGGTCGACCTCGATGAACTCGGGCAGATGGCGCGGCAGGCAGGCGATTTCGACTTCGGACGCGACGTGGCCGACAATCGCCGCCGAGAGCTTCACCGCCGGCGAATTCTCGGTGCCGACGAAGTGCAGCGGCACGCGCATGTGGATCGCCTGATCTTCCGCGACGCGCTGGAAGTCGATGTGCAGCACGCTGGGCTTGTACGCGTGCATCTGGAAGTCGCGCAGCAGCACGCGCTCGCTCTGGCCGTCGAGTTCCATTTCCAGGATCGAGGCGTGGAACTTCTCACGCCGCAGGGCGTGAAACAGCGGGTTGTGGGCGAGCTCGATGCTCACCGGCTCCTTGCCGGCCCCGTAGAGGATGCCGGGGACCTTGTCCTGGCGGCGCAGGCGGCGGCTCGCACCAGTGCCTTGCGCGGTTCGTTTGCTGGCGATGACTTTCATTTCGTACTCCGTAGGTTTGCGATACCCCTTTGGGTCGGGCATTTCCGCGGATGCGGAGCGGTGCCCGGTGCCGTCGGTCCGCGGGCCGCGACCAGCCGCGGCGGACCGGCTGCACTCACTCGATGAACAGGGAACTCACCGAGTCTCCGCGCGCAATGCGCGAAATCGTCTCCCCCAGCAGCGCCGCACAGGAAAGCTGCCGGATCTTCGGGCAGTTTGCCGCCGCATCGCTCAGGGGAATCGAATCGGTGACGACGATCTCGTCGAGCACCGAATCCATGATCCGGTCCACCGCCTTGCCCGACAGCACCGGATGCGTGCAGTACGCGCTCACGCGTAGCGCGCCCCGCTCGCGCAAGGCGCTGGCGGCATGGCACAGCGTATTGGCAGTGTCGACCATGTCGTCCATGATCACGCAGCTGCGGCCGTTCACGTCGCCGATGATGTTCATCACCTCGGCAACGTTGGCGCGCGGGCGGCGCTTGTCGATGATCGCCAGATCGGCGTCGAGGCGCTTGGCCAGGGCGCGTGCGCGCACCACGCCGCCGATGTCCGGCGACACGACGACGAGGCCGGCCGGGTTGCGCTTCCAGACGTCGCCCAGCAGGATGGGACTGGCGTAGATGTTGTCGACCGGGATGTCGAAGAAACCCTGGATCTGGTCGGAATGGAGGTCCATCACCAGCACCCGGTTCACCCCGGCGGTCTGCAGGATGTTCGCGACCACCTTCGCGCTGATGGCGACGCGCGCGGAACGCGGGCGCCGGTCCTGGCGGGCATATCCGAAGTACGGAATCGCCGCGGTGATCCGGCCGGCCGACGCGCGCTTGAGCGCATCGACCATGATGACCAGCTCCATGAGATTGTCGTTGGTCGGCGCGCAGGTGGACTGCAGCACGAAGACGTCCTTGCCGCGGACGTTCTCGTTGATCTCGACGAAGATCTCGCCGTCGGAAAAACGGGATACCGACGCGCGCCCCAGCGGGATGTTCAGGTGTTGGACGACGGCGTGCGCAAGTTTCGGGTTGGCGTTACCCGAAAACACCATCAAATTATCCGGCACTAGTGCGGACATACGAGACAGTCTTTCTCAACCGGAGGCACACACGGGGCCGCGGGGGATGCGCGAAGGGGGTCGCAGACCGCCTTCGGAGCGGGTCCGCAGGTACCTCGCAAGTGCTGCTGGCTGGGGAGGAAGGATTCGAACCCTCGTATGGCGGAATCAAAATCCGCTGCCTTAACCAACTTGGCGACTCCCCAGCACGAAACCGAAACCGCAAACCCGCAAAGTCGCGAAATCGCGAACCCGGTACGCTACCAATCCGCCAGCGCGAACTCCGGCAAGCCCGGAACTGCCCAGACGGACCATTGCTGCCCGGGCGGAACCGCGTCCCGCAACGAACCGGCGACCCGCTGCGCCTCATCCAGGCTTCGGAACACGCCAAAACACGCGGATCCCGAGCCGCTCATGCGGGCCGGACCATGCCGTTCCAGCGCCTGCAGCGCAGCATCCACCGGCGGAACGCTCCGACGCACCACCGCTTCGAGATCGTTGGATCCGAAGAGGCCGGCCGCAGGATCGGAAAGCGCCGCGGAAAAGCCCGACATTGTCGTCCGTTTGTGATCCCGTGTCAATTTCGGATCGGAAAACACGCCGGCCGTGGCCACCGGAACGCCCGGAAACACAATGACATACGCGACCTCGGGCGCCGGCACCGGAACGCATCGCTCCCCGATCCCCTCGACGAACGCCGCGCCGCGGCCGAGGAAGAACGGCACGTCCGCGCCCAGGCCGAGCGCCAGCGCCGCCAGTTCGTCGCGGCTCCGTCCCAGGCTCCACAGGCGGTTGAGCGCGATCAGCGTGGTGGCCGCGTCGGACGATCCACCGCCCAGCCCGGCGCCGACCGGAATGCGCTTCTCGACCCGGATCTCGACCCCGGGCCGGGCGTCGGCGGGCATGGTCGCCTGCAGCGCCCGCGCCGCCCGCACCGCGAGATCGCGATCCTCCGGTCCCGTCAGGTCGCCGCCGCGCACGACCTGCCCGTCGTCGCGCCACACGAAGTCGAGGGTGTCGCAGAGATCCACCGGCACGAAGACCGATTGCAGTTCGTGGTAGCCGTCGTCCCGCCGCCCGACGACGTGCAGGAACAGATTCAGCTTGGCGGGCGCGGGCAGGCCCAGAAATCGGCGCGGCAAATCCATCATCTCTTTCACGATCCCGTCTGATCCAATATCACCCGCAGGCCTACCTGCGGCATGCCATCCTGTGCCGGCCGGTTCATTCGCAGGCGCCGGCGCGCGCCGAAATCCACGGTGACGACCCAGCCGTCCTGCTCGAACCGCCGCGTGAACCCGTCGGCGGCGAGCGTCCGGAACGGCCGTCCCGGAGACGGGCGTCCCTGCACCCAGTCCGGCAGCCCGGCCACCGGCAGCGACCAGCCCAGCACGCGGCGGGACAGGGATTGGGCGTCCGGCCCGCGCTCGATCCGCACCGTGCCGCCTTCCGGCACGAGCACTTGCGCGCCGCCGCGTTCGGTTTCGATGCGCGCCAGCGTGGCGCCCAGGGGGGAGACGAGGTCCAGCGTCAGCGCCTGGTTGCCGACCAGCAGCGAAAACCGGCCCGTCCAGGCCTTTTGCTGCTGCGCACCGGTGACGGCCAGCGCGAAGCGTCCTTCGTAGTCACGCTGCGCCGCCGGCGGCGGGGGCAGGGTCGCACACGCCGCCAGCAGCAATGCCGCGGCGGCTGCCGAACTTCCCGACCGCAACGATCCGGGCATCAAGGCTTGATGTGCAGCCGCCGCAGGGTTTCCTGCAGCGTATCGCTGTCGCTTTCGGTGTTGCGGCGCTGCGCCTGCAGGAGCAGCGCGCGGGCCGCCTGATGGTCGCCCAGCGTCCACAGCACCTCGCCGAGATGGGCGGCGACGTCCGGATCCTTCTTGAGGCGGTATGCCCGCAGCAAGGTCGTGCGCGCCGCTTGCAGATCCCCCTGGCGATACTGCAGCCAGCCTTTGGAGTCGACGATGAACCCATCGTCCGGCGCCAGCGCGAGCGCACGGTCGATCAGCCGGGCGGCTTCGTGCAGGCGGATGTTGCGGTCCGCGAACGTGTAGCCGAGGGCGTTGTAGGCGTGCGCGTAATCCGGATGCAGGACCATGAGGCGGCGCAGGAGTTTCTCCATCACGTCCACCCGGTTGATCTGTTCCGCGGCCATGGCGGCGCCGTACAGCAGGTCGGGGTCGCCCGGATACTGTTTCAGGCCATGCCGCAACAGCCGGTACGCTTCCTGATCGTGATGGGCGTCACGCAGCAACTCCGCCCGGGCGAGGAGGTGCTGCACCTGGTCCGCGGGGGTCGCGGCCGGGATCGCGTCCAGCTTGCGCGTCGCTTCGGCGATGCGCCCCATCCGTCCAAGGACGAGCGCTTCGCTCACCGCGGCGACGGCGCGCTGTTTGGCGCCCTGCACCTTGTGCAGCCAGGAGAGCGCCTCGCCGTACCGTCCTTCGCCTTCGGCGACCTGGGACATGTCGGTGTAGAGGAGATCCTTGTTGCGTCCGGGGCCGGTCGGGCCGGTGGCCGCCAGATACCGGCGGAAATAGTCCCGCGCCGCCCCGTAGCGCTCGGCTTCGAGCGCCAGCGCGCCCAACGCGAACAGCGGCTCCGGGTTCTGCGGATCCATGCGCGCCAGTTCCTGGAACTGCGCGCGCGCCTCCTCCAGCCGTCCTTCGCCCAGCAGCAGGCGCGCATAGGCCTCGCGAACCCGCGCCGATTCCGGATGCTTCACGAGGAAGCCGGACAGCGTGGCGATCGCCTGGCTGCGGCCGTCGTCGGCGCCCTCGGGCTGGCTGTTGCCGTCCGGCGATGCGCCGCCGCCGTTCAACCAGATCTGCGCGACCAGGATCGTCGCCAGCGCCGAGTCCGGTCGCAAGGCGAGGGCCGCTTGGGCGTGCTCCTGGGTTGCGGCGTGGTCGCCCGCCGCACGCGCTGCGCGCGCGGCGATGACCTCGGTCGGAAAACCCCGGATCGGGTCATGGTAATACGGTTGCGCGAGGCCATCGAGCAGGGCAAACCCGCGCTTGCGGTTCGGGGCGTGCGCCAGCACCGTCTGCAACTGGTCCAGGAAGGCCACCGGATCGGGAGTCTGGGCGAGGTCGTGCTCCAGGGACGGCCGTACGGTCCGGAACCGGCCGTTGGCCAGCAGCAGCGAGACGTACGCCTGGCGCGCTCCCAGGTCGGCCGGCGCGAGGGTATGCCACAAGGCCGCGCCCTGCAGGGCGCGGCCCGCATCCCGCGCATCGATTGCGATTTCGGTCGCCCGCCGCGCAAGCCGGGGATCCCGGGTGTCGCGTGCCGATTTCATCATCGCCGCGAAGGCCGCCTCCGGTTCGCCGCGCTGCGCAGCGATTTCCGCAAAGATCAGGCGGTAGAGCAGGCCGCGGGTCAGGGCGACCTTCGGCGGCGCGCCGGGAGCCGCGCTTGCCGGTCCCGACCCCGCCCCCTTGGCGTAATGCGGCATCCCGGAGTCCGGCGCGAACGGCTGGCGTGAGGCGGAATGCGTCGTCGCACAGCCCCCCAGGATCAGCGAAGCGGAAAGCAGTGCCACGGTACCGGACGCCAATTTGCCGGAACGCCGGGAGGGGTTGCGCGGAACAGGAAGCATGTCGAGGCCGGGAGGTTGGGAATTGCGATTGGACCTCATAATATCCCTTTGGGTTCAGGATCCGCCGTGCCGGAATTACCAGAGGTCGAAGTCACTGCGCGGGAATTGGCGCGGCGGTTCGCGGGAAGCCGCGTGCGTGCGCTGCGGATCTTCCACCGCGGTTTCCGGCTGCCGGTCTCGGCGGCCCTGCCCGCGGCCGTGCTGGGGCAACCGGTCGAAGACGTCGGGCGGCGGGGGAAATACCTGCTTTGGCAATTCCCGAACGGGGTGCTCCTTTCCCACCTCGGCATGTCCGGCGCGTGGCGGATCCACGAACCGGAAGCGGCGCCGCCGCGCCGCCCCCACGATCACGTCGAGATCGAATGCGCCGACGCCCTGGCCCGGCTGAACGATCCACGGCGCTTCGGCCTCGTGCTCTGGCATCCTCGCGCCGAGGGCGACGTCGCCGCCCACCCCCTGCTCGCCACCCTCGGCATCGAGCCGTTCGATCCGCGCTTCGACGCCGACTGGCTGGTCGGACACACCCGGAACCAGCGCAGCGCGATCAAGTCGGTGCTGCTGGCGGGCCGCGTCGTCGTCGGGGTCGGCAACATCTACGCCTCCGAAACCTTGTTCGAGGCCGGGATCCACCCGGCGACGCCCGCCGGGCGCATATCGCGGCGGCGATACGTGCTGCTCGCCGATGCCGTGCGGCGCGTGCTCGCCCAGGCCATCGCCGCTGGCGGATCGACCTTGCGCGACTTCTCCGGAGCCGACGGCGTCCAGGGGCATTACACGAACGCGGCGCGGGTGTACGGCCGCGCCGGCGAACCCTGCCTGCGCTGCGGGACGCCGATCCGGCGAATCGTGCAGACACAGCGGGCAACCTACTTCTGTCCGACGTGTCAGAAATCCTGAAAGGGTGCTAGTGTCCCGAGCATCCTCCCGCATTGGCAACCCGCCCCGTTTCTCGAGCATGCCGCAATCTCCAGACGTACCGGACGCAATGGCAGAAGGTTCTTCGGAAGCGCCCGGATTGCTGGCCGGCGTGGCGCGGTTCGGCGTCTGGCGCGACAACCTCGCCGCCTCGATCGACCGGCTCCGGCGCTGGCTGGAAGCCGAGGACCTCCTCGACCCGGAGGCGGCGCGACGTTTGCGCCACGCCCAGGACCGGCTGGTCGGGGATCGTTTCGTGGTCGCGTTCGTCGCGGAGTTTTCGCGCGGCAAGTCGGAGCTGATCAACGCGATGTTCTTCGCGGACTACGGCCAGCGTGTCCTGCCGTCCGCCGCCGGCAGGACGACCATGTGTCCGACTGAAATCCTCTACGACGAAGCCATTCCGCCCTGCATCCGCACGCTGCCGATCGAGACGCGCGCGCGCGGCGGCAGCGCATCGGACTTCAAGCGTTCGGCCGGCGCGTGGCAGGTTTTTCCGCTCGATGTCGAATCGGTCGAAGGAATGCACGAGGCGTTCCGGCTCGTCGCCCAGACCATGCGGGTGCCGGCGGAGGAGGCGCGCGTCTACGGACTCTACGACCCCGACGATCCCGAACAGGCCGCGATGCTGGGTGCCGACGGGACGGTCGAGATTTCGCGCTGGCGGCATGCCGTGATCAACTTCCCGCATCCGTTGCTGCGGAGCGGGCTCGTCATCATCGACACCCCGGGCCTGAACGCCATCGGCACGGAACCCGAACTGACGCTCTCGCTCGTGCCCAGCGCGCATGCCGTGCTCTTCGTGCTGGCCGCCGATGCGGGGGTGACGCGCAGCGATCTGGCGATCTGGAAGCGGGTTGTCGGCGACGAACCCGACAACGGCAACCACCTCGTGGTGCTCAACAAGATCGACGGCCTTTGGGATCCGCTCAAGACCGCCCGGGAAACCGAGGCCGAGGTCGCAAGGCAGGTGGACAGCGTGGCGGCGACGCTGCGCGTCGATGCGTCGCGGGTGTTCCCGGTGTCGGCGCAAAAGGGCCTCTTTGCCAAGGTGGCCCTGGACGGCGAACTGCTGCAGCGCAGCCGCCTGCCGCAACTGGAGGCGGCGCTCGCGGCGCTGCTCGCCCCGGCGCGGCGGGAGCTGCTGCAATGGCAGACCATCGCGACGATCGAGCGCATCATCGGCGACGCCCGGCGTACGTTGACGGCCCGCGAACGGGGTCTGGTCGAGCAGCTCTACGAGCTTCGCACCCTGCAGGGCAAGAACCAGAGCGCGATCGAGCGCCTGTTGCTGCGCGCCCAGGCCGAACAGCGGGAGTTCGAGGAAGCCATCCGCAAGACGCTGGCGGCGCGCTCGGTGCTCTGGCGGCTGGCGCAGGACGCGACCGCGCAGCTGCGCGGCGACGCGGTGCACCGGCTGGCGCAGGACACCCAGGAACGGATGCGGGGCGCGCGGCTGAGCCACCAGCTGCAGGCGATCGCCCGCGGTCATTTCGACGACCTGCGCGTGCGGTTGCGGCAGGCCGGATCGGGCCTGGCCGAGATCGAGCGCATGGTGTCGGGCGTCCAGCGCAGCTTTGCCGAGCAGCTGGGTTGGAGCCTGCCGCCGCCGATGCAATTTTCGCTGGACGCGTACGTCGCCGAAATCGACCGGCTCGAGGCGGCTCATGCGGCCCATCTCAAGCCGCTCGCGCTGTTCACGCGCGAGCAGCGCGCGTTCGTCGACTGGTTCTTCGAGACGGTGGTGCGCAAGTCCTCCGGCATCATCGCCAACGCCGAGCGCGACGCCGACGCCTGGGTGCGGTCGCTGTTGCCGCCGTTGGAAACCCAGGTCCGCGAGCAGCGCCAGCAATTGAAGAAGCGCACGCAGGCGGTGGAGCGCATCCGCGACGCTCAGGGCTCGCTGGACGAACAGATCGGATGTCTGGAGGAAACCCTGCAAGCGGTGCACCGCCGGCTCGACGCGCTGCGGCAGCATGCGGAGCGCATCCGTCCGTCGCGCCCCGACTTTTCGGGCCGCGGAACCCTCCCGCCGGAAATCGCGGCGCGCGCCCTCGAGGCGGCCGAACGCTTGTTGTCCTGAGTCGCAGATCCCTTGGAGCCGTCGATGGAATTTGCGCGCGCGCTGCTGCGCTGGCAGCGAACGCACGGGCGCAGCGATCTGCCCTGGCAGGGCACGCGCGACCCATATCGCGTGTGGCTGAGCGAGATCATGCTGCAGCAGACGCGGGTCGCGACGGTGCTTTCCTACTATCCGCGTTTTCTCGATCGATTCCCCGACGTCGAGACGCTGGCTGCAGCCCCGATCGAATCCGTGCTGCAGTCCTGGGCCGGACTGGGCTACTACGCGCGGGCCCGCCTCGCCCATGCCTGCGCGAAAACCGTCGCCGCCGAATACGGCGGCGCATTCCCGCGCCCGGCGGCGGAACTGGCGCGGCTGCCGGGAATCGGGCGCTCGACGGCGGCGGCGATCGCGGCATTCTGCTTCGACGAGCGCGCGGCGATCCTGGACGCGAACGTGCGGCGGGTGCTGGCGCGCCGCTACGCGATCGACGGCGATCCCGCGCAGCGCGCGGTCGCGGATGCCTTGTGGGCGGTTGCCGAGTCGCTGTTGCCCGGCCGCCGCGACATGCCCCGCTATACCCAGGCGATCATGGACCTGGGGGCCGGCATCTGCACCGCCCGCAAGCCGCGGTGCGACCTCTGTCCGGTGCAGGACGGCTGCCGCGCGTACCGCATGGGACGTGTCGAGGATTTCCCCGCGCGGCGCAAAGCGGCGCCGCGACCGGTCCGGTCGGCCCATTTCCTGGTCGCCTTGCGGGGGCCGCATGTTCTGGTCGAGCAGCGCGCCGCCGACGGAATCTGGGGTGGTCTGCTCAGTCTGCCGGAACACCCGGAGGTTCGCGCGTTGCGGCGCCATGCCCGGTCGTTGGGCGCCGCGGCGCCGCCGACGCCGCTTGCGCCCCGCCGCCACGCGTTCACGCATTTCACGCTGGCGTTCACGCCGCACCTCGTCCGGCTCGACCCCGAACCGCGGCGCGCGCCGGCCGATGGCGCCCTGCGCTGGCTCGCCCTGGGCGAGATCGAGGGAGCGGCGCTGCCGGCGCCGGTGCTTGCGCTGCTGCGTGCGGTCCGCGACGATGCCGCGGACGCGGGCTCAGGGCTTGCCGGAACGCGATAGGTTGCGGTGGCGGGCGAGAACGACGTTGCCCTGTCCGGCGAAGCGCGCCGCCAGGCGTTCCACCACGTACGGGGAGCGATGCTGGCCGCCCGTGCAGCCGATGCCGACCGTCAGGTACTGGCGGTCGTCTTCGACGTAACTCGGCAGCCATTTCTCGAGGAAGCGGGCGATGTCGTCGATCATTTCGTCGACGAGCGGAATGCGCGCAAGGAAATCGGCCACCGGCGGATCCAGTCCGGTCAAGGGGCGCAGCCCCGGCTCGTAGTGGGGGTTGGGGAGGTTGCGGACGTCGAACACGAGGTCGGCGGCGACGGGAATGCCGTTCTTGAACGCGAACGACTCGAATGCCAGCATCAACTCGGCGCGATCGAGATCCACGAACGACCGGACCCACTGGCGCAAGGTGCCCGCACTGAGGCCGCTGGTGTCGATTTCGTGGGCCAGTGCCTGCAGCGGAGCCAGCACCTCGCGCTCCCGCTCGATGGACTCTTCGAGCGTCGGCTCCCGGTCCGTACCCACATCGCCGTCGCGCAGGGACAGCGGGTGGCGCCGCCGCGTTTCGGAGAACCGCTGCACCAGCGCTTCCGTCGATGCGGTCAGGAAGAGAACCCGGACGTCGTGGCCCGCTGCGCGCAATGGGTCGAGCACCGTCGGCAGCCCTTCCAGGGATAGCGCCGTCCGGGCGTCGATCGACACCGCCAGCTTCGCGTATCCCGCCTCGGAAAGCAGGGCGCATACCTGGCCCAGCAGCGGCGCGGGGAGGTTGTCGACGCAGTAATAGCCGATGTCTTCGAGCAGCCGGATCGCCACCGACTTGCCGGAGCCGGACATTCCCGAGATCAGAACCAGGCGCATCGCGTGACCGTGAAGAAAATCCGTGGCATGGCCCATGGCCGGAGCGATTTCCGGATGCGCTCGGCCGCCGCATGGCGGGAACGGCCGCGAGGGGCCGTCGAGGGGGGGTACGGCATTCCCTCGAGGCCGATCCTCCCGGACTCGTTCCGCAAGAAACGCCATCGTCGGAGCTGCGGTGTTGCGCAATGGGAAACGACCAGCATGGCGTGATTATCGACGATTACGCCGCCGAACCGCCATCCGTCTCCACACCCGTCCCCGCCTCGGCGTCGGTGCGGGTCCGCTTTGCCCGCTTGGCCGCCGAAATGCATTCGGAAATGAATTTCCGCCGCACCGGGCCGTGCAGCCCCTTCGCGTGCGCCTGCTTGCTGCACTGGCCGAGCAGCGACGTGCGGTGGCGGTGGCGCTTGACGGGGTGGTCGGCCGCGGCGCTGCCGGCGGCGAAGCCCGCGACGGGCAGGACCAGCAGGGCGGTAGCCAGGATCTTTTTCATGATGCCTTCTCCTTCTCGGAAATCATTGCGAGGATGTCCACCCGTTTCGGGCGGGGAAAGGCATTGCAGCACCGGCCGGTGCGACGCGCACCGCCGGAAACGGTAGGCGCCGCGCAGGCGGTCAGGATTCCATCGCCTTGCGCTGGCGCTGCTGGAATTCCGCCAGGACGTCGATGCCCCGCAGTTTGAGGATCGTGGTCCGCACGGCGGCCTCGATCAGCACGGCGAGGTTGCGCCCGGCCGCGACCGGGATCATGACCTTGTGGATGTTGACGCCCAGCAACGACTGCATCGTGTCGGACATGGGCAGGCGCTCCATGGTGTCGACGGCGCTGCGGCGGATGAGTTCGACGATCAGCAGCAGCTTCATCTTGCGGCGCACCGCGGTCTCGCCGAAGATCGCCCGGATGTCCAGCAGGCCCAGGCCGCGGACTTCCAGCAGGTTTGCCAGCAGCGGCGGACATCGGCCCTCGACCGTATTGGGTGCGATGCGCGCGAAGTCCACGACGTCGTCGGCCACCAGGCCGTGGCCGCGGCTGATCAACTCCAGCGCCAGTTCGCTTTTGCCCAGGCCGGACTCGCCGGCGATCAACACGCCCATGCCGAGCACGTCCATGAACACCCCGTGCATCGAACAGTGCGGCGCCAGCGCCTTGGCGAAGTAGATCCGCAGCACGTCGATCACCTCCGCCGCCGAGTGCGTGGTGGCGAACACCGGCAGCGGCGCCGCCTCGATCAGCGCCTGGGTTTCGGGCGGCAGGACGCGGCCTTCGGCGAGCACCATGCCGAGCAGCCCGCCCTCGATCAGTTCGTTGGTGAAATGGGTCCGCCGCGCGGCACTCATGCGCTCGATGTAGTCGATTTCGACTGCGCCGAGCACATGGATCCGCCGCGGGTGGATGAGGTTCAGGTGCCCGACCAGCTCCGACGCGCCGCCGCCGGGGAAGGCGTCCTCGGGAATCGCCCGCGAGGCATGCGCCTCGCCGGAAATCCAGTGCAATCCCAGAAGTTCCCGGTTCTTCTCGAACAGGGCGCGCAGGGTGGCAGGCATTCCGGTTTCCTCTTTTGCGCCGCCCGCCCTTCGCGGCGAGGCGCGACGGCGGGACGGCCGGGACGTGATTGCGGAACCGCGCTATTCCTCGTTTTCCGCGGCCGGTTGATGCTTGATGGGGTCGTGCGGATAGTTCTTCTTCAGCCGGTCCCGGTGCTTGACGACCTGCCGGTCCAGCTTGTCCATCAGGCCGTCGATGGCCGCGTACAGGTCGCCGTCGACGGCTTCCGCATGCAATGCGGATCCGCTGACGCGCAGCGTGATTTCGGCCTTCTGGTGCAGTTTCTCCACGGACAGCTGCACGTCCGCTTCGATCACCTGGTCGAAGTGTCGTCGCACCTTTTCGAGCTTCTCTTCCACGTACCGACGCAGGGCCTCCGTGACTTCGATGTGATGGCCATGGATTGCGAATTTCATACGGTCCCCTTTCTTTTCAGTCGGTAAAAGACGAACTCGCGTCCGTCGGAAATATCCTATATCGTCCGGCGCAAGGCGGCGGTCGGGATTTGCGTCTGTTCTCGATATTTCGCAACAGTTCTTCGGGCCACGACCATTCCCTGTTCCGCAAGCAATTGCGCAAGCCGGCTGTCGGAGAGCGGGTTGCGCTTGTCCTCGGCGTCGACGAGCTGGCGGATCAGCGCGCGGATGGCGGTGCTGGACGCCTCGCCGCCCGCGTCCGTCGCGACGTGGCTGCCGAAGAAGTAGCGTAGCTCATATACGCCGAACGGCGTTTCCATGTACTTGTTCGAGGTGACCCGCGAAACCGTGGATTCGTGCAGGTCCAGGGTTTCGGCGATCTCCCGCAGCACCAGCGGCCGCATCGCGATCGCGCCGTAGGTGAAAAACCGGCTCTGGCGGTCGACGATGGCCTGCGCGACCCGTTCGATGGTCTGGAAGCGCTGCCGCAGGTTGCGGATCAGCCAGCGCGCGTCCTGCAGGCGCGTCGCCCAGTCGGCGGCGCCGGCCGCGGCGCCCGGCGCCGCCTCCCCGGCTGCGCCGCCCGTGCCGGCGGTTCCCGTCGGCGCCGCCGTCTTGGGATGGTGTTCCGTCCGCAGGATCGTCGCGTACGCGGTGTTGATGCGCAAGCGCGGCATCACCTCCGGGTTTAGCCGCGCCACCCAGCGCCCGCCGGCACGGCGCACGAAGATGTCGGGCACGACGTAATCGGAGGCCGTCGCGGCGAAGCCCACGCCCGGATACGGGTTGAGGCCGCGGATGCAGAGGTGCGCGGCGCGCAGCAGGTCGTCGTCGACGCCCAGCAGCCTGCGCAGCCTGGGAAAATCCCGCGCCGCGAGCAGCGGCAGGTGGTCGCGAACGATCACCCGCGCCACTTCGAGGACGCGGCGCGCGCGCGCGCCTTCGGGATCCTCCCGGGTGCCGAGCGCCTGCAGGCGCGCATCGATCTGCAGGCTCATGCACTCGGATGCGTTGCGCGCGGCGACGCCCGGAGGGTCGAAGCTCTGCAGCAGGCGCAGGGCGGTGAGCAGCTCCTGCTCGTCGAAGCCGTCCTGCGGGTCGGCCATCGCCAGCAGGTCGTCCAGCGACACGCCGAGATAGCCGTTGTCGTCGACCGCCTCGATCAGGCCCAGGATGATCGCGCGGTCGCGATCGGTCGCCGTCGTCGTGCCGAGCTGCATCCGCAGATGGTCGCGCAGGGTCGGCGCCGCGGTGGCCCAGTCCTGCGGCCGCTCCCCGCTGTCGTCATCGGTCGCCCGCGCCGTGGTCTGGGCCTCCGGCAGCCAGGACTCGGCCTCCCCCGGCGCGTTGTCGCGATCGCCGTCGGCCGCCGGTTCGGTGCCTTGCCCGGCAGGCTCGGTTCCGCTGCCTTCGCCGCCGCCTTCGCCACCCCCGGCGTCCGCCGTCGTCGGCGCCTGCAGGATCGAGCCGTCCGCACCCAGGCGCAGATGGCCCGAAAGCGGGTCGTCCTCGCGCTCCAGCAAGGGGTTTTCCTGCAGGGCCTGCTCGACCTCCTGGTTCAGTTCCAGTGTCGAGAGCTGCAGCAGACGGATCGACTGCTGCAACTGGGGGGTCAGCGTCAGTTGTTGCGAGAGGCGGAGCTGAAGTCCCGGTTTCACCGTGTGCGCTGCCGTCAGAGTCGGAAGTGGTCGCCGAGGTACACGCGCCGGACCGCGGGGTCGTCGACGATCTCGTCGGGTCGTCCCTCCGCCAGCACCTGTCCCTCGTTGATGATGTACGCGTGGTCGCAGATGCCCAGCGTCTCCCGGACGTTGTGGTCGGTGACCAGGACGCCGATGCCGCGCTGCTTGAGAAAGCGCACGATGCGCTGGATCTCGATCACCGCGATCGGGTCAACGCCTGCGAACGGTTCGTCGAGGAGGATGAAGCGCGGCCGCGAGGCCAGGGCCCGCGCGATTTCCACCCGCCGCCGTTCGCCGCCGGACAGGCTCAGCGCCGGATTGGTGCGAAGCTCCTCGATCTGCAGATCGGCCAGCAGCTCGCGCAGCCGGTCCGCGATCTCCGTCGCGGACAGCGCGGCGCCGTCCTTGCCGATCTGTAGCTCGAGGACGGCGCGGATGTTCTCTTCCACCGTCAGCTTGCGGAACACCGACGCTTCCTGCGGCAGATAGGACAGGCCCATGCGCGCCCGCCGATGGATGGGAAGGTGGGTGATCGGGTGGCCGTCGAGCGTGATGGTGCCCGAATCGAGCGGGACGAGGCCCACGACCATGTAGAAGCAGGTGGTCTTGCCCGCGCCGTTGGGTCCTAGCAATCCGACCACGCTGCCGGCCTCGACCCGCAGCGACACGTCCTTGACGACCTGCCGCTTGCCGTAGCGCTTGGCGAGGTTCCGCACCACGAGTTCGGCCGGCGCCGGCGCCGATTCTCCGCCGGCGGGCTGCCGCGCTTCGTCGGTGGCGATGGCAACGCCGGGTTCGGCCGCTGCGCTGCTCATTTGCCGCCTTCCGTGGCCGTTGCGGCCGGGACGGCGGACGCCTTCGCAGGTGCGGTGGCCGCTCCCGCGGGAACGGCAGGCGCTCTTGCGGGTGCTGCGGATGTCCCCGCAGGTGCGGCGGAGGGTGTCGCCGGGATGGCGGCGGATGCCGCCGCGGCGGGGGATGTCTCCGCCGGACGCAGCCCGACCGCCTGGGACGTCCCGGCAACCGCGGGGCCGCGCGGGGCGATCCGGATGTGGACCCGCCCATCGCCGGTGCCGGATTTGCCGCTCGTCACGTCGTAGGTGGCGTCGCGTTCGTTGTAGACGATGCGGGCTCCCTGCAATTCGTCCTGCAGCACGCCGTTGTCGAACCGCTTGACGATCGCGTTGCCCGTCATGATCACCTTGTCGCTCTTGTCGTCGTAGTCGATCCGCTCGGCGGCGCCATCGATCGTCGAGACCACTCCCGGCCGCACCGGGTCGCGCCGCTCGTGGTACCGCGCGAGGTTTCCCGGATCGGCGGTCGCGACGTAATGCTGATACCCCTCCGGATCCTGCCGGTGCACCATGCGGTCGCCGGTCAGGCGCATCGTGCCCTTGACCAGCAGGACGTGGCCGGTCAGCACTTCGACCTGGGTCAGGTCGTCGAGGGTGGAGTGGTCGGCGGTGACGTAGGCTTCCTTGTTGCGGTCCGCCCGCTCGGCATGGGCCGGCGCCATCACCAAGGTCGCCCATGCCAGCGCGCACGCACAGGCCGCGGCCCGGGCGCGGCTCCGCCGGGGGCATCCGGCGGTCGGATCGCGATCGGTGTGCGTCATGGGTTCTCCCGCGGCGGGAACCGGCCGGCGACCTTGGAATGCAGGACCATCCGGTCGGTGATGTTGTTGTAGTCCATGCCGACCGCCTGCAGATGCGACGCGCCGCTGTCGATCGTGACGGGATGCTCCGTCTGCATGCGATCCTGGTCCGGGATCACCAGCATTTCCTCCGTCTCCATGCGCAAGGGGGGGCGTGTGGCGGTGCCGGCCCGGGTGGCGACGACGTGGCCGCGCATGTCCACCGTTTCGAAATCGTTGACCGTATGCGCCGTGTCCGACGCCACCTCCAGCTGCGGCCGGTCCGGCCGCAGGCTCACGGCGCGCGGATGCAGGAGATCGGCGTCGTCGGTCTCGTCGTAGTGGGTGACCTTGTCGGCGAACACGCGCATGTTCGGCCGTCCTTGCGCATCGAATTCGGTGAGCACGACGTTGTCGGCGTAAAAGTCGACCCGGCCGATCCGGCCCACGTCCCGCACCGAGCCCGCGCGCAGATCGCCGGCGTACCAGTAGCTCATCACGAGGACCGTGCCGAGAATGGCGACCGCGACCCAGCTTGCGATTCGTTCGCCCATCGCCCGCTCACACCCACTCCCGCAGCAGCGGCTCCAGACGACCCTGCGCCTTCAGCACGAACTGCGCGAGATCGCGGACGGCGCCGCGTCCGCCGGGTGACGGTGCGACCCAGTGCACCCGGTCGCGCACCTCCGGCAAGGCGTCCGCCGGCGCGGCGGCAAACCCGGCGAGCGCGAGCGCGGACAGGTCGATCCAGTCGTCGCCCATGTAGGCGCATTCCCGCGGCGCGATGCCGGCATCGGCCGAAATGCGCTCCAAGGCGGCGCGCTTGTCGTCCTGGCCTTGCAGGACGCGGGCGATCCCGAGATCCTTGGCGCGGGCGGTGACGATGCCCGAGCTGCGCCCGGTGATGATCGCCATTTCGATGCCGGCCTGCCGCAGCAGGCGGATGCCGAACCCATCCCGCACGTCGAACGCCTTGAGCGCCTCGCCGCGGCTGTCGAAATAGAGGCGCCCGTCGGTCAGCACGCCATCGACGTCGAAGGCGACGAGGCGGACGCGCGCCGCCCGGCGGGCCGGCGAGAGCCGTTCCGAGGCCGGCGATTTCGCCGCCCGAGCGTCGGTGCCGCGGGTTGCCATCAAATGACCTTTGCCGCCATCAGGTCGTGCATGTGCAGGGCGCCCTGTACGCGCCCCGTCGCATCGACGACGAGCAACTGGTTCTTGCGCCCGGCTTCGAGCATCTGCGCGGCTTCCGCCGCCAGGGCGTCGGCGGTGATGGTGAGGGGGGTGCGCGTCATCACGTCGGCGACACGGGTCGCCCGGACGTCGGCGCCGGCTTCGAGCAGGCGGCGCAGGTCGCCGTCGGTGAAGATCCCCGCCAGGCTCCCGTCGGGTTCCACGACCGCGGTCATGCCGAGCTGCTTGTCCGAAATCTCGTGCAGGGCGTCCATCACCGTCGCGTCCCGGCCGACCGTGGGAATCGCGGCGCCGGTGCGCATGACGTCGGCCACGCGGGTCAACAGCTTCCTGCCGAGTGTGCCGCCGGGATGGGAGCGCGCGAAATCCTGCGCACCGAACCCGCGGACGTCGAGGCAGGCGATCGCCAGCGCGTCGCCCATCGCCAGCATCGCCGCCGTCGAGGAGGTCGGCGCCAGGTTCAGCGGGCAGGCTTCGCGCTCGACGCGGCAGTCGAGGTGGACATCCGCGGCCTGCGCCAGTGGCGATCGGCTCGAACCGGTCATCGCGATCAGCGGCGTCCCTTCCCGCTTGACGATCGGCACGATGGTCATCAGTTCCGGCGAGTTTCCGGAATTGGACAGCCCGATCACGACGTCCGCGGGGGTGATCATTCCGAGGTCACCGTGCGCCGCCTCGGCGGCGTGCACGAACATCGCCGGCGTGCCGGTCGATGCCAGGGTGGCGGCGATCTTGCGGCCGATGTGTCCGCTTTTGCCGATGCCGCTCACGACGACCCGGCCGCGGCAGGCCAGCAGCAGGTTGACCGCGTCGAGGAACGCCTGGTCGAGGCGGTCGCCAAGGGCGGCCACCGCCTGCGCTTCGATCTCGATCACGGAACGTGCCAGCGCCACGGCCGAGGGTCCGGCCCGGCCGGCGGCGCCTTGTGCGGAAGGGGCGTGAGAGGAATTCGTCATGGTTGTCCGGGGAATCCGGTCGTCGATCATACTCCGCCGGACCCGGTCATTGGCACGGGAATTGCTGCGATTTCCCGGACGACGCCGCGGTCCGCGGACGTCCCGGATTCCATTTGACCGGCCTGCCGCCGTCTGCGACGATTCGCCCGTCTCGGCGAACCCGCATCCGCCTCTGCCGTTCCCGCGCCCGGGGAACCCGTCCGAAACCGTCGAGAGAAAGCGCCGCACCGTGCCGATCCCTTCGTCCTGCCCGGAAATCCTGCTCGCCCCGCGCGTGCCCGCCCTGCGCGGCATCGCCTGGTGGACCGAGTCCGTCTCATGGTTGTTCCGGGGCATCGCAGGCATCGGGGTGTGGGTCGGGATGCTGCTCATCCTGTTCGGTTCGCTGGCGCTGCTGCACCTCATCCCGTACCTGGGATTCCTGGTGTCCCATCTGCTGTTTTTCGTGTTCACCGGCGGGCTCATGGTCGCGGCCGACAAGACCGCGCGCGGTCAGACGCCGACGTTCTCCGACCTGTTCGCCGGATTCGGACCCAAGGGCGGAGCGCTCCTGGGCGCGGCGCTCGTGCTGCTCGTGGCGAGCATCGGCGCCACCGCGGTCGTCGCCCTGATCGGCGTCGGCAGTTACTTCGATGCGATGTTCCACGGCGCCGGCCATTTCGCTCCGGATTCGCTTCCGGATCTCTCCGGCGCCGCCACCGGGTCGACGATGATGACCCTGGGCTGGCGCACGTTCGGGCTGGTCGTCCTCGCGCTGGTGCTCTACCTGCCGATCACCATGGCCAGCTGGCTTGCGCCGGCACTCATCATGCTGCGTGATGCCGCGCCCGGCGAGGCGCTGCGGCTCAGCCTGCGCGCCGGCTGGCGCAACGGCTCGGCGCTGACCATGTATGGCCTGTTCGCGATCGGACTGGCGCTGCTCGCCACCCTGCCGGTGCTCGTCGGCTGGCTCTTTTTCGGTCCGCTGGCCTACCTGTCGACCTATGCCGCGTCCCGCGACCTGTTCGAATGCGAGCGCGGGGACTGGGACGACGAAGAGGGCGAGGTGGTCGCGGAACTTCTCGACTGAGCCGCGCCCGCCTTCCGTCGCCCCGGCCGGGGCCGAAGGTTCAGTAGCCGCCCTTGCCGTATGGTTTCGGCAGGCCGGCGATACGCACGCCCTGCTTGGCCGGCCCCATGGGGAACAGGTCGTAGAGCCGCTTGCTGTCGCAGCCCTCGAGGATTTCGCCCACGTCCTTCAGCATGGCCCGGAAATTGGGGGTATGTCCTTCCTGGCGGAATTGGTCCTGCAGGTAGCGGATGACCGTCCAGTGATCGTCGGTCAACTCCACTCCTTCGGCCGCTGCGATGGCCGTGCATGCGGCGTCCGAGAAGTCCGGCTCGAGCAGATAGCCCTCCTCGTCCGCTGCCACCGTCCTGCCGTCGATCATGTATTCCATGGCGTCGTCTCCTGTCTCGCAAATCGAGACGCCGATTAACGAGCCGGACGGACGCCCCGTCAACACCCGGCACGGGGTATGCGCGACGCTACCCGCGCGGGGGACGGGCGCTGCCATGGTCTTTCCGCGTCGACCGGCGCCTGTCGGCCGTCGGGGCGCGGCCAGGCCGCGTGCGGTCAAGCCCGATCAGGCCAGCGGTCAAGGGGCCTTGCGCGCAACGACGACCCGATTCCGGCCTTCGCGCTTGGCGGTGTAGAGCGCCTGATCGGCGCGTTCGACCAGGGATTCCACCGTGTCCGCGGCATCCCAGCCGGCAATTCCGGCCGACATCGTGATCGAGGCGATCGGTTCCTCGTGCGAGCGCCGGCGGATCCGCCCCTGTTCGACCCGGGTCCGGATCGTCTCGGCGAGCGATTCGGCGGCCTCGATCGGATGCCCGGGAAGGAGGACCGCGAACTCCTCGCCGCCGTAGCGTGCGGTCGTCCCGGCAGGGCCGACGCAGGAAGCGATCGCGTTGCCGATCGCCACGATCACCCGGTCCCCGAGCGGGTGGCCATACGTGTCGTTGATGCGCTTGAAGTGGTCGATGTCGAGCAGGATCAGCGACAGCCGCGAGAGATCGCCCCCCGTCTGTCGGGTCGCGAGCTCCAGTTCCCGATCGAAGCCGCGGCGATTGAGCAATCCCGACAGGGCATCGGTCACGACGTCGGTTTGCAGCTTGTCGATTTTCTCGGTCAAGGACCGGATCTTGTTGTGCGCCTGCTCCAGCTGGCCCGAGAGCTGCCGGATATCCCCGCTCATCCGCCCCGCCCCCGCCTGCATGGCGAGAATCGCCGGGGCAAGATCCTCCATCGACGTCGCGGACGAGATCTCTTCCTGAAACTGCGCCAGCTGATGACGGAATTCGGAAGCGCCCTGCCCGGTCTGCGCGGCGTTGCGCTGGATCTCCTCGAGCATCTCCATGAGACTGGCGCGCGCGGTCAGGATCATCCGCTCGGCCGGCTCCACCATGTGCTGCATGTACAGCGAATAGGTGAGCGACGGCGCCAGGCGCGGCCGCTGCGCCAGTTCCCGGTCGACGGCGATCTGGAGCTGGGGGCGGTCGCCCTTCGCGTACTCGTA
This sequence comes from Pseudomonadota bacterium, assembly GCA_021838715.1. Classification (GTDB taxonomy): domain Bacteria; phylum Pseudomonadota; class Gammaproteobacteria; order Burkholderiales; family Burkholderiaceae_F; genus GJ-E10. The sequence continues at coordinate 35,909 of JAKCCX010000015.1, forward strand.
CCACAGCGCGTAGCTGATCGGGTAATACCCCGCTGCGTGCCGCGTCATGAGCGGGATGGTTTTCTTCAGGAGCTCGGTATTGAGCGCGAGGTCTTCAGCGGAATCGTCCAGCATGGCCCACCCGAGAACATTCGACCACGACGAGCCCGGACGCGGTGCATCACGGGATGATGTTCGGGCAACGATAGACAAAACGAAACGTCCGAAATCACCCAAATAACGGCCCGATACGCCGGCATTTCCGTCCTGGACATCCGATATCCGGCCCATCGCCCGGGGGATCGGATGCCACGGATGCCGCGGATGCCGGATCAGTCCCGCATGCCCAGCACCTTCCGCAAATGCGGCGCGGTATGGCTTTCGGTCGCGGCGGCGACCGTTTCGGGGGTGCCGGTCGCGAGGATGCGTCCGCCGCCTTCGCCGCCTTCCGGGCCGAGGTCGATCACCCAGTCGGCGGACTTGATCACGTCGAGGTTGTGTTCGATGGCGAGAATCGTGTTGCCCAGGTCGCGCAATCGCCGCAGCACGTCGAGCAGCATCGCGATGTCGTGGAAATGGAGGCCCGTCGTCGGTTCGTCGAGGACGTAGAGCGTGCGTCCCGGATCGCGCTTCGACAGCTCCTGCGACAGCTTGACCCGCTGCGCTTCGCCGCCGGAAAGGGTGGTCGCGCTTTGTCCCAGGCGCAGATAGCCCAGCCCGACCTCGGCCAGCGTGCGCAGCCGCCGCTCGAGCGCCGGCACCGCGCGGAAGAATTCCAGCGCCTGATCGACGGTGAAATCGAGCACCTCGGCGATGTTGTGGCCCTTGTACAGGACGTCCAGCGTTTCGCGGTTGTAGCGGCTGCCGCCGCACACCTCGCAGGGCACGGTCATGTCGGGGAGGAAATGCATCGCCACGGTGATCACCCCTTCGCCTTGGCACTCCTCGCAACGTCCGCCCGCCACGTTGAACGAAAACCGCCCGGCATCGTAGCCGCGGCTGCGCGCCGTGACCGTGGCCGCGAACAGTTCGCGGACGGCGCCGAAGATCCCGGTATAGGTGGCGGGATTGCTGCGCGGGCTGCGGCCGATCGGCGCCTGATCCACGGTCACGACCCGGTCGACGTGTTCCGCTCCGTCCAGTCCGTCGTAAGGCGCGGCCGCGCGCCCGGCGGCGCCGCCGCGCGCCAGCGCGGGCACCAGGGTGTCGAGCACGAGGGTCGATTTGCCCGAACCGGACACCCCGGTGACGCAGACCAGGCAGCCCAGCGGCACCGCCAGGTCGATGCCGCGCAGGTTGTTGCCGCGCGCGCCGCGCAGGCGCAGCCATTGCGGGCCGGCGGGGGTGCGCTGCGCAGGCACCGGGATCGAACGGCGGCCGGCAAGGTAGTCGCCGGTGAGCGATTGCGGGTTCGCGGCAACCGCTTCGGGCGTGCCTTGCGCGACCACCGCGCCGCCGAGGGCGCCGGCGCCGGGCCCCATGTCGACGAGATGATCTGCGGCGCGCATGGTGTCTTCGTCGTGTTCGACCACGAGCACCGTATTGCCGAGATCGCGCAGGCGCTCGAGGGTGCGGATCAGGCGTGCGTTGTCGCGCGGATGCAGGCCGATCGACGGTTCGTCGAGCACGTACAGCACGCCGGCCAGGCCGGCGCCGACCTGGGACGCGAGGTGGATGCGCTGCGCCTCGCCGCCCGACAGCGTGTCGGCGCTGCGTGCCAGGCTGAGGTACCCCAGGCCGATCTCATCGAGCAGGCGCACGCGGCCGGCGATTTCCGCGACGATGCGCGCCGCGACGGCGTGCCGCGGCCCGGCGATCGTCAGCGTTTCGAAGTAGGCGCGGGTCCGGGTCACCGGCATCGCCTCGATTTCGTGGATCGCGCGCCGTTGCGGCCCCTCGCCGACGAACACGAAGCGCGCCTCGCGGCGCAGGCGGGCGCCGCTGCAGTCCGGGCAGGGGTCGAGCGCCGCCGCGGCCGCATCCTGCGCGGTGTCCGTGCCGGCGCTGCCGCGCGCCACCACGCCGAGCCCGCCGCAGCGAGGGCAGGCGCCTGCCGGATTGTTGAACGAGAACAGGCGCGGCTCGAGCTCGGGCGCGGCATAGCCGCACAGCGCACAGGCGTGCCGGCTCGAAAACAGGGTTTCGGTGCCGGTCTCGGGCTCGACGAGCAGCGCCGTTCCGCCGGTCAGCTTGAGCGCGGTTTCGAGCGACTCCGCCAGCCGCGATCGCGCTTGCGGATTGGCGCGCAGACGATCGACGACGACCTCGAGCCGTGCCGTCGCTCCGGCCCCCGCCATCGCCACCGCGGCCATGCGATCCGCGTCGACGACCGCGCCGTCGACGCGGAAGCGGACGAAGCCGCGCGCGCGCAGATCGTCGATCCGGGCGGCGACCGGCCCGCCATCTTCGCCGCGCAGCGGCGCGAGAATGTGCAGCATGGTGCCGGCGGGACGCTGCATGGCCGCGTCGACCATCTGGGCCACGCTCTGCGCGGCGAGCGGAATGTCGGGATGGTCGGGGCAATGGGGCTGGCCCACGCGGGCGAACAGCAGCCGGAGGTGATCGTGGATCTCCGTCACCGTACCCACGGTCGAACGCGGATTGGCGGTGGCGCGCGCCTGCCGGATCGCGATCGCCGGGCTCAGGCCCTCGATGGAATCGACATCGGGCCGCTCCATCCGCGGCAGGAACTGGCGCGCATAGGCCGACAGCGACTCGACGTACCGGCGCTGGCCTTCGGCATAGAGCGTGTCGAAGGCCAGGGAACTCTTGCCGGATCCCGAGGGGCCGGTGATCACGATCAGGCGGCCGCGTGGCAGGTCGAGGTCGACGTCGCGCAGGTTGTGGCTGCGCGCACCACGCACCCGGATCGGGTTCATCGCGCCGTCGCCGCCGGAGGTCCGCCGCGTGTTCCCGGCGGGGTTCTAGATTTCGGCTTCCGCCGGTCCGTCATAGCGCTCGGCACGCCGTGCGCCCCGGCCCAGCTCCACGCCCAACTGCTTGAGCTTGCGGTACAGGTGGGTGCGCTCCAGCCCGGCCCGGTCGGCGACGCGGGTCATGCTGTAGTTTTCCTTGACCAGGAGATGCTCGAAGTAGATGCGCTCGAACTGGTCGCGCGCATCGCGCAAGGGTTGATCCAGGTTGACGGCCAGTGCCGCAGCCTCGCTGTCGGCCGGCGGCGCGTCGGGAAACGGTGCCGGTGCGGTGCCGTTCATCGCGGTGCCGCTCGGCTCCGGACAGCTCCCGCCGGTGGCGGCGCCGGCGGGACGGGCGGGTTCCCGCCGCAGCTGGCCGTGGCGCAAACCGTCGCGGACCGCGCTCAGCAGGCGGGAGAGCGTGATCGGCTTTTCCAGGAAATCGAGCGCGCCCAGGCGGGTGGCCTCGACCGCGGTCTCGAGCGTGGCGTGTCCCGACATCATGATGACCGGGGCGTGCAACTGTCCTGCGGCCACCCACTCCTTGAGCAAGGTGACGCCGTCGGTGTCCGGCATCCAGATGTCGAGCAGCACCAGATCGGGAGGAGTCTGTTCCCGGTGGATCCGCGCGCGCGCGGCATTCTCTGCTGTCACCACGACATGCCCCTCGTCCGAGAGGATCTCCGACAGCAATTCCCGAATTCCGACTTCGTCGTCGACAACCAGTATGTTTGCCATGACCTGCTTCGCTTGCGTCAAACAGCGTCCGCCGCTGCAGGCTCCGAAAGCCGATGCAAAAGGACCGTCACCACTGCGCCACCCCGATCCCGGTTGACGATCTCGATCGTCCCGCCGTGCTCGTCAATGATCTTCTTCACCAAGGCCAAACCCAATCCCGTTCCGTGCGGTTTCGTCGTGACGTACGGTTCGAACGCACGACGAAGTATATTCGTCGGGAAGCCGGGGCCGTTGTCCTCGATGGAAAGGCGGACTGCGAGCCGGGCCGCACCCGGCCCCGACCTGCCGGGCGGGGCCGCACGGACCACCTCGGTGCGCACGACCACCATCCCCGGCCGCTCCCGGCCGATCCGATCCGCCTCGGCGGCGCCAGCGATCGATTCGATGGCGTTGCCGATCAGGTTGTGAATCACCTGCCGCAGCTGCTCGGCATCGGCCTCGACGAGAGGCACCTCAGGATGCAGGTGCAGTGTAACCCGGGGAATCGCTTTGCCGCCGTCGTCCGCCGCCGGGGGGGCGACGTCCCCGTTTTCCGCTTCCGCCGCCGCCTCCGCGCCGTACATCGAGCCGATTTCCTCCACCAGCGCATTGAGGTCGAGGGGGGCGAGGCGGGCGGCGGGCAGGCGGGCGTAGTCGCGAAACTCGTCGACCATGTGCTTCATCGCCGCGACCTGGTTGACGATCGTCGTGGTGCCGCGATCGAGCACGGCGCAGTGTTCCTGCGGCAGCACCGGCGCGAGCTTCATGCGCAGCCGTTCGGCGGCGAGCTGGATCGGCGTCAACGGATTCTTGATCTCGTGCGCGAGCCGCCGCGCCACCTCGCCCCAGGCGACGGCGCGCTGCGCCGAGATGACCTGGGTGATGTCGTCGAACACCACGACGTATCCCAGCCCATCCTCCAGCGGCAGCCGCGATCCGCGCGCCAGCAGGGCCAACGGCTCGGCGCCGATGTCCCCGCCCACGCGCGGCACATGCATCTGCTGCTGCCAGGAATCCTTCGGTGTCGCGGCCAGCGCCTGATCGTGGAACGCGCGGGAAACGTCCTTCGCAAGCTGGGGCATTTCGTCGTGCAGGGACCGGCCGACGCGGGACGCCAGCGAGGTGCCGAGAATCCGCGCCGCGCCGTAGTTGGCCGTGACGATGGCGAAGTGCTGGTCCAGGACGATCACGCCGGCAGAGAGGTTGGCGAGCAGCCGCTCCAGATAGGCGCGCGCCGCTTCGAGTTGCCGCGAGCGGGTTTCGACGGCGTTGCGGGCCTCTTCCAGCTGGCGCGTCATCGCGTTGAACGACTGCGGCAGCAGGTTGAGTTCGTCGTTGCCCCGGAATTCCCGCACCGGCCGGAAATCGCCTTCGGCGACCGCCTTCGTGCCCGCGGCCAGTTCCACCAGGGGCGCGGTCATCGCGCCGGCCAGCATCATGCCGGCGGCAATCGCGGCGAACACCGCCAGCAACAGGGTGAGCGTCAGCGTCAGGCGATAGATCCGCTGCAGGCCGAGGCGCGCCAGCGAGCGCTCCTGGTAGTCGCCGTAGCCGGTCTGCAGCGCTTGCGCGTTCGCCGCGATCGTCGGCGGGACGGCCTGGACGAGTTCGAGCAGGCGCGGTTCGTCGAGCCGGATCGAGCCCATTCCGGTGGACGGCGGCAATCCGCCTCGCGGGTGGGTCGGCGTGAACCGGTAGGACGCCCCCGACCCGTCGGGGCCGGCCGGTTCGCCCGATTCGAACGGGTTGCCGGGAATCGGCACGATGACGCGGACGCGCAGGCCGCGGCCGGGCTCGGTCGACAGTTCATCGCCTTCGATCGCGGCGTATCCGCCGGTTGCGAGGGCGCTGCGCAAGGCGCTCGCGGAGGGAAGGAAGTATGCGAGCTGGAATTTGCGGGCGGTGCTGGCCCAGACCACCTGACCGTTGGCCTGGACGATCAGCGCCTGGTCGGCCCCCGCCCGCTCGCGCAGGCGGACCAGCGCGGCGCCCCGCTCCGACGCCGGCGTATCGGCCAGCTCCTGCGCCATCGCGCGCGCCTTGGCGTTGAGTTCCTCGCGTTGCGCCGCCAGCACGGCGCGCCCGAGCGCGAACCCGGATTCGAGCGCTCCTTCCACCTTGACGTTGAACCACGACTCGATCGAGCGCAGCAGGAACTGGGAAGACACCACATAGACGAGTACGCCGGGCAGCACGCCCATCAGCGCGAATGCGATGGCAAACCGGGCCATCAGCCGCGCGCCGAACACCCGCGCGCGCACGCGCTGCAACAGGCGCACCGCCAGCCCGGTGACGACCGTGAACAGAACGAAGGCGAGCGCGCCGTTCGCGGCCAGGAGGATGGGGTAGTCCCGCTCGAATGCGCGCGAATTGGCGCTTGCCGACATCAGGACGAACAGCAGCACCCCGGCCAGGGCCAAGGCCCCGATGAGGGAGTACCGAAGAACACGGGACATATGGCAGACGCGGGGGCGCGGCGGGGTGCGCGGTCAATGCGCTCCGGCAACCGAGAGTACGCACTCTTCCCAGCCGGACGTCCAGTCCCAGTCGTGGTCGGTGATCGCGTTGACCTGGAACGGCTTGGGCAGCATGGACGTGTCGAGCATCATGCGGATGCGGGCCCGCACATGCTCGACACTGTCGTCCAGCAGCGCCGCGTCGCCGACCCGCCAATGCGCCACGCGCCGCATCGTCGCCACCGCCTGGTCCAGGGTGTCGAACGGCAGGGCCAGCCCGCCTCGCGACAGGTGGTATTGGCGCGTCAGCGGGCTGTAGCTCAAGCGGTATTCGATCGTCCGGTCGAGCAGGTTCTTGTCGAACCAGTACCAGCGGGAGCGCCGGATCTGAACCTCGATGCGGAAATACAAGGCGATTCCGTGATCGACGGCCGAGCGCAGCGACGGCGGCATGGTGAAGGCGAACTGCGCGTCGACGAAGGTTCCCGGGTCGCTGCCGTGCTGCACCGTCACGGCGGCGACGGCACCGTCGGTTCCGTCCGGAGACGCCTGCGCCGCGGCGCACGACAGCGACAACGCCGCCGCGCAGACGAACGCGAGCGCGCAGCGGCGAACCGCCGCCGCGCACGCACGGGCGTCAAACCTTTTCCAGCAGCGCATAGAAGAAACCGTCCTGGAATACCGGCTGTTTGCTGTAATCGAATTCCATCGGTGCGGCCTGTGCGCTACGGGGCAGCAACTGCCACCCGCCGGGCTCGCCCTGCCGCAACGGAACGATCCGGGCGTCGGGATGGCGCTCGACAAACGACGAACTTTGCTCTCGCCCCTCTTCCGGGAAGATGGAACAAACTGCGTAGAGCAATCTACCAGTCCGCGCGAGGAGGGGCCACAAGGCATCCAGCAATTTCGCCTGTTGCGTTGCCAATTTCGCAACATCCCCCGGCCGTCGCAACCACACGATGTCGGGGTGGCGGCGCACGATCCCCGAGGCGGTGCAGGGGGCGTCGAGCAGGATGCGGTCGTACGGCCGGCCGTCCCAGAACCGCCCGGGGTTCCGCGCGTCAGCCACCAGCACGCGCGCCTGCGGCCCGGCCAACGCCAGCCGCTGGAGGTTGGCGTCGATCCGGCGCGCCCGTTCCGGGTCGCGCTCGACGGCGTCGACGGCGCAATCCCCGAGCTCGAGCAGGTGCGCGGTCTTGCCGCCGGGGGCGGCGCAGGCGTCCAGCACCCGCATGCCCGGCGCGACCCCGAGCAGGGGCGCGGCGAGCTGGGCGCCCGCATCCTGCACCGAAACCCAGCCGTCGGAAAACCCCGGGATGCGCTCCACCGGCAGCGCGCGATGCAGCCACACCCCCGATTCGCCGGCCCGGCTTGCCGCCAGCCCCTCCGCCGCCAGGCGGTCGAGATAGGCGGCAACCGTGGTCCGGCGCACATTGACGCGCAGGACCAATGGCGGCTCTTCATTCTGTGCGGCGAGAATTTCCAGCGTCCGGCGCGCGCCGTATTCCCGGTGCAGTCGGGCCAGCCACCAGGGCGGCACGTTGCCGTGCCGCGCCGGATCCTGCTCGGCCTCCAGCACGAGCTCTTCGCGGCGGCGCAGGAATTCGCGCAGCAGCGCATTCAGGAATCCCGCGGCCGCCGCGGTTGTTTCGCGTGCGCGCGCCGCGCGCACGGCCTGATCGACCAAGGTGAAGTCGGGGTAGGCGCCGGCCAGCAGTTGCGCCACGGAAACGGCGAACAGGGCGCGCACCTCCGGGTCGGGCGGGCGGTGCGCAAGCCTGGTCAACAGGAATTCCGTCACTGCGAACCGGCGGACCGCCGTGGTCGTGACGTCGCGCAGCGCGCCGGCGAGCGCGGCAGAGGCGCCCCGGCTCGTTTCCAGCGCCGCATCCAGCGCGCGGTCCAGCGACTGTCCGGCCTGAAAGCCGGACCATGCCTGCGCCGCGAGCATCAGCACGCGGCCGAGCGGAGGGCCGGCGGCGGCAGGAGCTGCCGGGTTGGCCGGCGGGCTGTCCACCGGGGTCGGTTCCATCAATGCGATCCCTCCGCGCCGTCCGCGCCCGGCGTGGGCGCCGGGGCCAGCATCGTTCCAACCGCGAGCGGAGCCGCGGCGAAAAACTCCCGTGCGTCGATTCGCCGGCCGCCGGGGCGCTGAAGCCGGGTGATGCGGAGCGCGCCGTCGCCGGTCGCCACCACCAGCCCCGCGGAGTCCGCCGCGAGCACCGCGCCGGGGGCCGGAAGCGCCGCGCCGGTCGGATGGTCCACCGGGTGTGCAAGCCAGAACTTGACGGTCTGTCCGGCGATGCCGCCGCACGCGCCGGGAAAGGGGTCGAAGGCCCGGACGCGCGCCGCGAGGCGGGCGGCGGGTTCCCGCCAATCCAGCCACGCTTCGCTCTTGCGGACCTTGGCGGCATATGTGACGCCGTCCGCCGGCTGCGGTTGCGGCCGGACCTCTCCGCGCCCAAGCGCGTGCAGGGTTTCCACCACCAGCCGCCCCCCCAGATCCGCCAGCCGCTCCGTGAGCGTGCCGGCCGAGATGTCGGGCGGGATGTCCAGCGATTCCCAGCGCAGCATCGGCCCGGTGTCCAGGCCGGCGTCCATCTGCATGATGGTGATGCCGGTGCGGACGTCACCCGCTTCGATTGCGCGCACCACCGGCGCGGCGCCCCGCCAGCGCGGCAGCAGCGAAGCGTGGATGTTCACCGCGGTCACCCGCTGGGTTCCTGCGGGAATCCCTTGGGGCAGTTGCAGGACATCCTCCGGCAGCAGCAGTCCATAGGCGGCCACGACCAGCACGTCCGGGGCGAGCGCCCGCAGGCGATCGCGCGCGATCGCCGCGTCGTCGCCGCCGCGGTCGGGACGCAGGCTCGCCGGCGTGCAGACCGGGATGCCCCGCTCCAAGGCGAGCGCCTTGACCGGACTGGTCTGCAATCGCTGTCCCCGGCCCGCGGGGCGGTCCGGCTGGGACAGAACCAGACCGACATCGAAGCCGTCGTCGAGCAGCGCCGCAAGCCCGGTCGCGGCGAATGCGGGGGTGCCCGCATAGGCGATCCGCATCGGCCGTGCGGTCATGCTCACAGACCTGCCGGCTCGCGCCGGGGACCGCGTTGTCGCTCCATGTGCCGCTTGCGCAGCTTGGCGCGCGCCCGCGCCTGCTTGAGCAGCGACAGCTTTTCCACGAACACCTTGCCGTCGAGATGATCGATCTCGTGCTGGATCGCCACGGCGAGCCGATCCTCGCATTCGAGTTCGAATTCGTTGCCATGGGCGTCCTGGGCGCGCACGCGCACCTTGGCGGGCCGGGTAACCTTGTCGAACACGCCGGGAACGGACAGGCAGCCCTCTTCGCCTTCGGCGGTTTCGGGGGAGGCCCAGGTCAGCGTCGGATTGACGAACACGCGCAGTTCGCTCCGCGTCTCCGAGAGGTCGAGCAGCACCACCCGCTCGTGCACATCGACCTGCGTTGCCGCCAGGCCGACGCCGTTGGCGGCGTACATCGTCTCGGTCATGTCCGCGAGCAGCTTGTGCAGACGGTCATCGAAGGTCGTCACCGGCCGCGCCACCTTGTGCAGGCGCCGGTCCGGGTATTCCAATATCGTCAAGATCGCCATAAAACCATCCAACCATCCAACCGCCAAAACCATCCCGCCGCGAAGCGCCCGGATCTTCGCGCAAAAAACCGGCAGCAGCGTGCCCCGGATTTTCGGGGAGTTCCGCAAATTCCGGTTCGGCCGGCATCATGCCCGCCGCAGCCCGATCCATTCATCATCCGTCCGGACTGCCCATTCCAGGCGCGGATCCGGGGCCGGATCGGCGCCGAATCGATTGTGGCAGTACCGGATTCGGTAGAAAATTTCCGCTTCAACCCGCTATCGTAGCGGTACGATGCGCGCACCGCCCATCTTGCGGCCGGGCCCTGCGGCCGGGCCTGCTTCCGCTGGAAGGGCGGGTCACATCAAAAATAGGGTCGATCCGAACATGATGAGTCCCGATGATTGCCCGCGCAATGCGCGCTGCGGCCAACCCGTCCCTGCCCGCGAGTCTACCCCGCCGGCGATCCGCGCCCGCGCGCGGGTCCGCACGCAATCGGGGGGGGCGGCTTCGATCCTGCGGGTGACCGTGGTCGCGGCCTTGTTGCCGTGTGCGCTCGCCGCCTGGGCCGCGCCGCGGTCCGAGCCGGTCACGGCCGGCCAGCGCGCCATCGCGGATCAGGTTGCGCGCGCCGGGGTGCCGCTGTCGGCGCTCGCGCCCGATGCGCCGGACCGTCACGTCGTCCAGCGCGGCGACACCTTGTGGGCCCTGGCCTCGCGCTATCTCCGCTCCCCCTGGCGCTGGCCGGAGTTGTGGGGGATGAATCGCACCCAGATCCGCAACCCCCACTGGATCTATCCGGGCCAGGTCCTGGTGCTGGTGAAGACGAACGGCCGCGCGCGGCTGACGTTGGAAGGCGGTGCGGGTGCCGGTCAAGCCGGGATCGCATCGACGGGTTCGTCCGGTCATGGCTCGGTGTTTGAAATCGTGAAGTTGAGCCCGCGCGTCCGGGATCTCGGCCCGACCTCGGCCAAGCCGATTTCGAGCATTCCCAACAACCTGATCGAGCCGTTTCTTTCGCAACGCAGGGTCGTGAGCGCGTCGGAACTCAACAAGTTCCCCGAAGTCATCGCCACGCAGGACGACCGCCTGTATCTCGGCGAGAACGATTTTTTCTATGCCCGCGGAATCCGCAAGGACGCGGCGCAGACATACCACGTGTTCGGCGCGGCCGAGCCGATGTATGAGCCCGACGACGTCGCCCACAAGAAACCCATCGCCTACGAGGCGCGCTATCTGGGCACGGCGCAGGTGATCCAGGCGGGGCCGATCTCGAAACTGCGGATCCTCGATAGCGTCCGCGAGATCGGCGCGGGCGACCGGCTGGTTCCGATCGAGCATCAGGATCTCATCGCATACGTTCCCCGGCGTCCCGACAAGCCCGTGCATGGGCGGATCGTCGCGGTCTACGGCGGCGTGACCAGCGTCGGCGCGGACAGTGTGGTGGCGATCGATCGGGGCGCGCGGGACGGATTGGAGATCGGCGATGTCCTGACCGTTCTGCAGCCCGGCGCGACCATGGTCGACCAGACCAGCTCGGATCAGGAGCATGTGCGCCTTCCCGACGTGCATGCCGGGCGCATGTTCGTGTTCCGGGTGTTCGACGGCATTTCCTATGCGTTGCTCATGACCGCCACCAATCCGGTGCGCGTCGGCGATTATTTCCAGCAGCCCGGCGACACGGAGTCGACGGCGGACATGGCGGCGGCGCGGTAAGTCCTCCCACCCCGGGGGCGGCGTGCGGTTCGGGGCGGCGGCCGACGGCGGGACAGCGGAGGAATCGGCCCCGGATGCCGTGCGGCGCTGGCTGTGCGGCGGCCCCGGGCGGTTCGTGCTGAGCCGCGGCGACCCGGACTACCCGCCGTCCCTGTTGCATCTCAACGATCCGCCGCCCGCGCTCTTCGGTGTCGGTCGGCGCGATCTGCTGCGCGCTCCGGCGCTCGCCATCGTCGGCAGCCGTAATGCCACCGAGCAGGGGAGGTGCAACGCGCGCGCGTTTTCCGGCCACCTGGCGCGGGTCGGCTATTGCATCGTCAGCGGCATGGCGCGCGGCATCGACAGTGCTGCGCACTGGGGGGCGCTCGACGCGGGCGGCGGCACAATCGCCGTCCTCGGCACGGGGATCGACATCGTGTATCCGCCGTCGAATCGGCCGCTCGCCGAAGCGCTGGCGCGCGACGGGCTGTTGATTGCCGAATTCCCGCCCGGAATGGGGGTGCGCCGCGACCACTTCCCCCGGCGCAACCGCATCATCGCCGCGCTTGCCCGCGGCGTTCTGGTCGCCGAGGCGACGATGCGCTCGGGATCCTTGATCACCGCCCGCTGGGCTGCCGATCTCGGCAGGGAGGTGTTCGCGCTGCCCGGTTCGATCCACGCGCCGATGCACCGCGGCTGCCATCGCCTGATCCGCGACGGCGCGAAGCTCGTCGAGTCGGCGCAGGACATCCTCGAGGAATTCCATGACGGGGGGCTACCCGATCCGGCGGCGCAGCCGGCGCGGGCCCGATCGGGCGGCGATCGCAGGCTCGCGGCGATGGGATACGACCCGGTCGATCTCGACACCCTGGCGGCCCGCCTGCGGGAAGATCCGGGAAGCCTCGCCGCGGCGTTGCTGGAACTCGAGTTGATGCGGAAAGTGGAGCGCCTGCCGGGGAATCGGTACCAGCGGCTGGTGTAGGCCGGGATCCGGTGCCGGATCCGGGGGACGAGCCGTCCGCGGCAGTTTGTTATCCTGGAAAAAAGGAGCGGGCTTACCGGCGCCAACTGCCGGCGCCAACTGCCGAAACCAACTACCGGAACGAACTGCCGGAACGAACTACCGGAGCCGACCACTGGAGCCGACGCGTGCCGACCCCACCATGAGCAAAAAGACCCTCATCATTGCGGAAAAACCCTCGGTTGCTGCCGACATCGCGCGCGCGCTCGGCGGCTTCGCGAAAGAGCAGGACTATTTTGAAAGCGACGAATACGTCCTGTCGTCCGCCGTCGGCCATCTCCTGGAGTTGCACGCGCCGGAAGAGTATGAGGTCAAGCGCGGCAAGTGGAGCTTCGCCCACCTGCCCGTCATTCCGCCGCACTTCGCGCTGCATCCGATCGAACGCTCCGAGGCGCGCCTCAAGCTGCTCAGCAAGCTCGTCAAGCGCAAGGACGTCGGCGCGCTCATCAACGCCTGCGACGCGGGTCGCGAAGGCGAGCTGATTTTCCGCTACATCGTCCAGCATGCCGGCGCCAAGCAGCCGATCCAGCGCCTCTGGCTGCAGTCGATGACCCCGGCCGCCATCCGGGATGCGTTTGCGCACCTGCGTTCGGACGAGGCGATGCAGCCGCTTGCCGACGCCGCCCGCTGCCGTTCCGAAGCCGACTGGCTGGTCGGAATCAACGGCACGCGCGCCATGACGGCGTTCAACAGCAAGGACGGCGGCTTCTTTCTCACCACCGTGGGCCGGGTGCAGACGCCGACGCTCGCGGTCGTCGTCGACCGGGAGGATCGCATCCGGAAGTTCGTGCCGCGCGACTATTGGGAAGTGCGCGCGCAGTTCGGCTGTCGGGCCGGCACGTACGAAGGGCGATGGATCGACCCCAAGTTCAAGAAGCCGGAGGACGACGCCGAAGCCCGGGCGGAACGGCTCTGGAACCGTGCCGATGCCGATGCGATCGTCGCCGCCTGCCGCGGCCAGACCGGGACGGCAACGGAAGAGTCCAAGCCGGCGACCCAGCAATCGCCGCTGCTCTTCGACCTCACCTCGTTGCAGCGCGAGGCCAATGGCCGCTTTGGTTTTTCCGCGAAGAATACGCTGGCGCTTGCGCAGGCGCTGTATGAAAAGCACAAGGTCCTGACCTACCCCCGGACCGATTCGCGCGCGCTGCCGCAGGATTACATCGAGGTCGTGAAGCAGACGCTGCAGCTGATGACCGGGGACGGCGCCGCCCAGTCCGGACGCGGGCGATCGAAGGCCAGGAGTGCGGCCGAGGCCGGCGCGGAGGGGTTCGCGCAATACGGCGGGTTCGCGGCAACCATCCTGCAGAACGATTGGGTGCGTCCGAACAAGCGCGTGTTCGACGACTCGAAAGTGTCGGACCACTTCGCCATCGTTCCAACCCTGCAGGCGCCGGGAACGCTCTCCGAGCCGGAGTGGCGCATCTATGACCTCGTGGTGCGGCGCTTTCTGTCCGTCTTCTATCCGGCCGCGGAGTATCTCGTCACCACGCGCTTCACGGAGGTGCAAGGCCACCGCTTCAAGACCGAGGGGAAGGTGCTCGTCAAGGCCGGATGGTTGGAGATCCACGGCCGCGACGCGCAGTCCGAGCAGGGGTCCCTGGTTGCGATCGAGGCCGGAGAGCCGATCCGCACCGAATCGATCGACGCCCCGGCCCTGCAGACCAAGCCGCCGGCGCGATACACCGAGGCGACCTTGCTGTCGGCGATGGAGGGTGCGGGGAAGCTGGTCGACGATGACGAACTGCGCGCGGCGATGGAGGGCAAGGGCCTGGGCACGCCGGCCACCCGGGCCGCGATCATCGAAGGGCTGCTCACCGAGCGGTACCTCGTTCGGGACGGGCGCGAGCTGCATCCGACCGCGAAGGCATTCCAGCTCATGACGTTGTTGCGCGGGTTGGGCGTCGACGAGTTGACGGCGCCGGAGCTCACCGGGGATTGGGAGCAACGGCTGGCGATGATCGAGCATGGCGCGCTGGATCGTGCGACGTTCATGCGCGACATCGCGACCATGACCAGCCGGATCGTCGAGCGGGCCAAGAGCTACGAGTCGGACACCGTGCCGGGTGACTATGCCACGCTGCGCACGCCGTGCCCGAAATGCGGCGCCGTGGTGCAGGAGAACTATCGCCGCTTTGCCTGCACCCACTGCGACTTCTCGATTCCGAAGCACCCGGGCAGCCGCACGTTCGAGATCGAGGAGGTCGAGCAGTTGTTGCGCGACCGCCAGATCGGCCCCCTGTCCGGCTTCCGCAGCAAGATGGGCCGGCCGTTCTCGGCGGTGTTGAAGCTTTCGCCGGAGTTCAAGCTGGAGTTCGACTTCGGCAACGCTGGCGAGGCGGAAGACGGCGGCGCGGTCGATTTCACCGGACTCACCCCGCTGGGGCCGTGCCCGAAATGCGGCGCAGGGGTGTTCGAGCAGCCGATGGCCTATGTATGCGAGAAATCGGTCGGGCCGGCGCGCAGTTGCGATTTCCGTTCGGGGCGCGTCATTCTGCAGCAGCCGATCGAGCCCGAGCAGATGCGCAAGCTGCTCACCCAGGGTCGCACCGACCTGCTGCGCGGCTTCGTGTCCAATCGCACCCGGCGCAAGTTCGCGGCGTTCCTGCTGACCAAGCCGGACGGCACCATCGGGTTCGAGTTCGAGCCCCGTGGCACTGCGGCGTCGGCGGAGAAGGATGGCGAGGGAACTGCCAGGAAGCGGCCCGCGGCGCGGAAGACGGCGTCGCGCGCGAAGAAGACCGCGGAGGCGACGGAATAGGCGGAGGGCGCCGCCGCGCTTCCCGGCCGCGGTGACGCAGGCCGGGCGGCCGTCTTCTGCGGAGTGCGGTGGAGCGGCGTGCCGCCGTTCAGACCAGCGCGAGCATCGAATCCGCCATCGCGATGGCGCGCAGCAGGGACTTGTTGAGGAGGTCGGAGTCGACCGGCAGTTCGGCCGCG
>JAKCCX010000059.1 GCA_021838715.1 Pseudomonadota bacterium
TTTCGGGGCGTCCGGTGATGCCCAGCATCGTGGGCTGGCTCGGCCCGTAGATGTCGGCGTCGAGCATCCCGACCCGCGCGCCCTCCGCGGCGAGCGCCAGCGCGAGGTTGGCCGCCACCGTGCTTTTGCCGACGCCGCCCTTGCCGGAGGCGACGGCGATGATGTTGCGCACGTTGGGCAGCACCTTCAGGCCGCGCTGCACCGTGTGCGCGACGATCCGGGAGGTGATGTCGGCGCGGACTTCCCGCGCCCCGGCGGCCTGCAGCGCTTCGACGACCCGGGCGCGCAGCGGCTCGATCTGGCTGGCGCCGGGGTAGCCGAGTTCGATGTCGAGGTGCACGGCGTCCCCCTCGACGCGAATGTTGCGCACCGACCGGGATTTCACCAGATCGGTGCCGGTGTTCGGGTCGATCACGGCGCTCAGCGCCTCATTGACCTTGTCGTTGTCGATTGCCATGGCTGTTTTCCCGCATCGGCGAAGCAAAGGACCGGAGAATACGTCAGCTTGGGCGGCCAAAACCCTGCCCCATTGGGGGTATCCTTCGTCCTTTTGGAATCGTGCCATGCCGCTCAAACGCACCCCCCTGTTCGACATCCATTGCGCGGCCGGCGCAAAGATGGTGGACTTCGGTGGCTGGGAGATGCCGCTGCACTATGGTTCCCAGATCGAGGAGCATCTCGCGGTGCGGGTCGATTGCGGCATGTTCGACGTCTCGCACATGCGGGTGCTCGACGTGGCCGGGGCGGCAAGCCTCGCGTTTCTCCAGCGGCTGCTCGCCAACGACGCGGGCCGGCTCGTTCCCGGCAAGGCGCTGTACAGCTGCATGCTGCGGGCGGACGGCGGCGTGATCGATGACCTGATCGTCTATCGCATGCCGGACGGAGCGCCGGTGCCCTATCGCATCGTGGTGAACGCCGGGACCGCGGACGGCGACGTCGCATGGATGCGCCAGGTTCTTGCGGAAACCGGCTGCGACGCGCAGGTCGTGGAGCGGACGGATCTGGCGCTGATCGCGGTGCAGGGGCCGCGGGCACCGGAGCGGCTGACCCGCGCGGTGCCGCGGCTCGCCCCGGTTTTCGAGCGCCTGGCGGCGTTCACCGCCGAGCCGGCGGACGATTGGTTCGTCGCGCGCACGGGGTACACCGGGGAGGACGGCTTCGAGATCGCGTTGCCGGCGCCGCAGGCGGCCGACCTCTGGCAGGCGCTGGCGGCAGCCGGCGTCCGGCCTTGCGGCCTGGGCGCGCGCGACACCTTGCGCCTCGAGGCCGGCATGAACCTCTACGGCAGCGACATGGATACGACGGTCACCCCCCTCGAGTCCGGGCTGGCATGGACGGTGGACCTGCGCGGCGCGCGTGCGTTCGTCGGCCGCGCGGCCCTCGAGCGGCAGGCTGCCGCGGGCGGGCTGCGGCAACTGCTGGGGCTCCGGCTGGAAGGGCGCGGCGTGCTGCGCTCGCACCAGGCGGTCGCGACCGCCCTGGGGACGGGGGAGGTCACCAGCGGCACGTTTTCGCCGTCCCTCGGATACTCGATTGCGCTGGCGCGCCTGCCGGCCGATGTGAAGCCCGGGGACATCGTCACGGTGGCGCTGCGCGGCGGCCCTGCCGCCGCCATCGTCTGCCGCCTGCCGTTCGTGCGCAACGGCAAGGCCCATGACGCATTTTCCTGATGGTCGCGTTTGCCGATGCATGACGCGGGAGCCCCTCGACTATGCCGTTTCCCGCGCGCAGTTGCCGGTGATCGTGGGCTGCCGTCCGATCGATTTTTTGGAGATCTGAAATGAACGTCCCAACCGAACTTCGCTATACCGAATCCCATGAGTGGGCTCGCGCCGAGGCCGACGGCACCGTGAGCGTGGGCATCACCGACTTCGCCCAGGACGCCTTGGGCGACCTCGTGTATCTCGAGTTGCCGGAACCGGGCAGCACCTTCGCGGTGGGCGCGGTCGCGGCCGTGGTGGAGTCGGTGAAGGCCGCTTCGGACATCTATTCTCCGATTGCCGGCACGGTCGTGGCGGTGAACGATGCGCTGCGGGATCAGCCCGAAGCGCTCAATCGCGATCCCTATGCCGCCTGGCTGTTCCGGCTGAAACCCGATGATGCGGGCGCCATCGACGCCTTGCTCGATGGCGCCGCGTACCGGAAGCAACTCGATTCGGAGAAGTGATGTACGACGGGTTGCAGAGCCCGGATCGCGAGGAATCCGGAGATTTCATCGATCGGCACATCGGCCCGGACGGGGAGGAGATCGCCGGGATGCTCGCCGAGCTGGGGGTCGCGAGCCTGGATGACCTGAGCGACGCGATCGTCCCGCCGGCGATCCGCCTGCGGGAGCCCCTGGCGCTGGGCGTACCCGCGAGCGAGGCGCAGGCGCTGCGCCGGATGGCCGAGTTCGCGCAGCGCAACCAGGTGGCGCGCAGCCTCATCGGCATGGGGTACTACGGGACCGTCATGCCGCCGGTGATCGCGCGCAACGTGTTCGAGAACCCCGCCTGGTACACGGCGTACACGCCCTATCAGGCGGAGATTTCCCAGGGTCGACTGGAAGCCATGCTCAACTTCCAGACCCTCGTGGCCGATCTGACCGGACTGCCGATCGCCAATGCCTCGCTGCTCGACGAGGCGACGGCGGCGGCGGAGGCCATGATGCTGGCGCGCCGCAGCGCGCGCAGCAAGTCGCATCGATTCTTCGTCGCCGCGGATTGTCATCCCCAGACCGTCGCCGTCCTCCACACGCGCGCCGAACCGCTCGGGATCGAACTCGTCGTGGGCGACGACCCGCTGGCGGCCGGCGAATGCTTCGGCGCGCTGCTGCAGTTTCCGGCGAGCACGGGGGAGCTGCGCGACCACGGTGCGGTGGCGGCGGCACTGCATGCGCGCGGCGCCCTGCTGGCGGTCGCGACCGACCTGCTCGCGTTGACCCTCCTCGTCCCGCCGGGGCGCTGGGGTGCCGACATTGCGGTGGGCAGCGCGCAGCGCTTCGGGGTGCCGATGGGATTCGGTGGTCCGCATGCCGGGTTCCTTTCTTGCCGCGACGAGCTCAAGCGGTCGATGCCGGGGCGCATCGTCGGGATCTCCGTCGACTCGCAGGGCAAGCGCGCCTTGCGCCTCGCCCTGCAGACGCGGGAACAGCACATCCGCCGCGAGAAGGCGACGTCCAACATCTGCACGGCGCAGGTGCTGCTGGCCGTGCTGGCATCGATGTACGCCGTCTACCATGGCCCCGAGGGGCTGCGGCGGATCGCATTGCGCGTCCATCGCCTGGCGGCGATCTTTGCGGCGGGCCTGCGTGCCGGCGGCACGATGGTGTCGGAGGCGTTCTTCGACACCGTGCGGGTCGAGGGCGTCGACGCGCGGGCCGTCCTGGCGGCCGCCGTCGCGCGCGGCTACAACCTGCGGGGGATCGCCGCCGACGCGGTGGGGGTCTCCTTCGACGAGACCTGCGGCCGGGAGGACGTCCTGGCGTTGTGGGACGTCTTCGGGGTCCGCGCCGACCTCGACGTGCTGGATCGTGCCCAGGACGACTTCGCCCGGATCCCCGCCGCGCTGCGGCGGGAGGCGGATTACCTCGCGCATCCCGTGTTCCATCGCCATCGGTCGGAAACGGCGATGCTGCGCTATCTGCGCGGATTGGCCGACCGGGATCTGGCGCTCGACCGCACCATGATCCCGCTGGGTTCCTGCACGATGAAGCTGAACGCCACGTCGGAACTGCTGCCGGTGAGCTGGCCGCAGTTCGCGAACGTGCATCCATTCGCCCCGGCGGACCAGACCGGGGGATATCGGGAGATGATCGCGTCCCTGGAGGCGATGCTTGCGGCCTGCACCGGCTACGACCGCGTGAGTCTGCAGCCCAACTCCGGCGCGCAGGGCGAGTTCGCGGGGCTGCTCGCGATCCGCGCCTACCATCGCGCGCAGGGCCAGGCGCAGCGCACGGTATGCCTCATCCCGGAAAGCGCGCACGGCACCAATCCGGCCTCGGCGGCGATGGCGGGGATGGAGGTCGTGGTCGTCGATTGCGACGCCAACGGCAATATCGACGTGACCGATCTCGCCACCAAGGCGCAACTGCACGCCGGGCGGCTGGCGGCCCTGATGGTGACCTACCCGTCGACGCACGGGGTGTTCGAGGAGTCGATCCGGGAGGTCTGCGACATCGTCCATCGGCACGGCGGACAGGTCTACCTGGACGGCGCCAATCTCAATGCCCTGGTCGGATTGGCGAAGCCTGCGGAAATCGGCAGCGACGTGTCGCATCTCAATCTCCACAAGACGTTCGCGATCCCGCACGGCGGTGGCGGTCCGGGCGTGGGCCCGGTGGCGGTGCGCGCGCATCTTGCGCCCTACCTGCCGCGGGCCGGGGATGGCGCCGGAACGGTCGGGCCGGTGAGCGCCGCGCCGTTCGGATCGGCCTCGATCCTGCCGATCTCGTGGATGTATTGCGCGATGATGGGCGCGGCAGGCATGACGCGCGCGACCCAGGTCGCGTTGCTCAATGCGAACTACCTTGCGCGCAAGCTGGCGCCGCACTATCCCGTGCTGTACACCGGGCGCAGCGGCCACGTCGCGCACGAGTGCATCCTCGATCTGCGGCCGATCAAGGACCGTTGCGGCATCACGGCGGAGGACGTCGCCAAGCGCCTGATGGACTATGGTTTCCATGCCCCCACGCTGTCCTTCCCGGTGCCGGGCACGCTGATGGTCGAACCGACGGAGTCGGAGTCGCGTGCCGAGCTCGACCGGTTCGTCGAGGCGATGGTGCAGATCCGCGCCGAGATCGATGCCGTCGGGTCGGGCGCCTGGGATCGCACCGACAATCCCTTGCGCAACGCTCCGCACACCGCGGCGATGGTCTGCGCCGATCGGTGGGAGCACGGCTATTCCCGGGAAACCGCGGCGTTCCCCGTTGCCGGCCTGCGGCACGACAAATACTGGCCGCCGGTGTCCCGCATCGACAACGTGTACGGGGACCGGAATCTGGTTTGTTCGTGCCCGTCGACGAAGGACTGGGCGGAGTGACAATTTCCCCTCTCCCGCTTGCGGGAGGGGGCT
Source organism: Pseudomonadota bacterium (assembly GCA_021838715.1). Classification (GTDB taxonomy): domain Bacteria; phylum Pseudomonadota; class Gammaproteobacteria; order Burkholderiales; family Burkholderiaceae_F; genus GJ-E10. Next base: position 5,053 of record JAKCCX010000059.1, read on the forward strand.
GGGGTGAGGGTGGTAACTCAGGGGTAAGTCATGCAATACGTCTACACGATGCGGCACGTCAGCAAGACCGTGCCGCCCAAGCGCCAGATCCTGAAGGACATTTCGCTGTCGTTCTTCCCGGGCGCGAAGATCGGCGTGCTGGGTCTGAACGGCTCGGGAAAGTCGACGCTGCTGCGCATCATGGCCGGCGTCGATCCGAACTTCGACGGCGAAGCGGTGCCGATGCCGAACATGAAGATCGGCTATCTGCCGCAGGAGCCGCAGCTCGACCCGACCACGACGGTGCGCGAGGCCGTCGAGCAGGGTCTGGGCGACGTCGTCGATGCGCGGGCGCAGCTGGACCGCATCTATGCCGCGTACGCCGAGCCGGACGCCGATTTCGACAAGCTCGCCGCCGAGCAGGCGCATTACGAGGCCATCCTGGCGGCAAGCGGTTCCGACCTGGAGCATCAACTGGAGATCGCGGCCGACGCCTTGCGGCTGCCGCCCTGGGATGCGCGCATCGAACATCTGTCGGGCGGCGAGAAGCGGCGCGTCGCGCTGTGCCGGCTGCTGCTTTCCAAGCCCGACATGCTGCTGCTCGACGAACCAACCAACCACCTCGACGCGGAAAGCGTGGAATGGCTCGAGCAGTTCCTGCAGCGCTTCCCGGGTACCGTGGTCGGCATCACCCACGACCGCTACTTCCTCGACAACGCATGTCAGTGGATCCTCGAACTCGACCGTGGCCACGGCATCCCCTGGCAGGGCAACTACAGTTCCTGGCTGGAACAGAAGGAAGCGCGCCTGGAGACCGAGGCCAGACAGGAGGCCGCGCGCATCAAGGCGATGAAGCAGGAACTGGAGTGGGTGCGCCAGAACCCCAAGGGGCGGCAGGCCAAGAGCAAGGCCCGTCTCGCACGGTTCGAGGAACTCAGCTCGCATGAACATCAGGTCCGCAACGAGACCCAGGAGATCTTCATTCCGGTGGCCGAGCGCCTGGGCAACGAGGTGATCGAGTTCGCCGACGTGAGCAAGGCCTTCGGCGACCGGCTGCTGATCGACAAGCTGTCGTTCCGGATTCCCGCGGGGGCGATCGTCGGCATCATCGGCCCCAACGGCGCCGGCAAGTCGACGCTGTTCCGGATGATCACCGGACGCGAACAGCCCGACGGCGGCACGATCAAGGTCGGGCCGACGGTGCGGATGGCCTACGTCGACCAGTCGCGGGATGCGCTGGCGGCGGACAAGACCGTGTGGGAGGACGTCTCGGGCGGTGCCGACATCCTGACGGTCGGCAAGTTCGCCATGCCGTCGCGCGCCTACGTGGGCCGCTTCAACTTCCGCGGCGCCGACCAGCAGAAGATCGTCGGCCAGTTATCGGGCGGCGAGCGCGGCCGTCTGCACCTCGCCAAGACGCTGATCTCCGGCGGCAACGTGCTGCTGCTCGACGAGCCGTCGAACGACCTGGACGTCGAAACCCTGCGCGCCCTCGAAGACGCCTTGCTGGAATTCGCCGGCTGCGTGCTGGTGATTTCGCACGATCGCTGGTTTCTCGATCGCATCGCGACCCACATCCTCGCCTGCGAAGGGGATTCGCAGTGGGTGTTCTTCTCCGGCAACTACCAGGAATACGAAGAGGACAAGAAGAAGCGGCTCGGCGAGGAAGGCGCCAAGCCGCATCGGCTGCGGTTCAAGCCCTTGAAGTGACCCCCCGTCGCGTCGGCCAGGGTGACACGATGCCCTCCGACGCGGTTATTCCTGCACCCACGGCAATCCGCGGAATCGCCATCCTTCGAGGGTTCCGCGGTGGGATTCGTCATCGAGATCCCCCTCGAATCCTTCGAGCACGTTGTAAACGTGGGTGAACCCCGCCTTGGTCGCCTCCTCCGCCGCCAGGGCGGAGCGCTTGCCGCTGCGGCAGAGCAGCAGCACGGTGTCGGTCTTCGCCACCCGGGCTTCCAGATCGCGCACGAAGTGGGGGTTGCGCGTCAGCGCCATGCCGAGCGCCCACGGGATATGGATGCTGCGGGGGACGATGCCCACGAACTTGCGCTCTTCGGCAGTGCGCACGTCGACCAGCACCGCCTTCTTGTGCGATACCTGCGCCCACGCCTGCACGGGCGTCACGACGCCGTGGGTGCCGGGTGGATTGGGAACGAGCGCGTCGGGTTCGACGGCAACGGCATGGAGCGGGTCGAGCATGGCGGATCCTTGCGGGCGGTCGGCGATGGGAACAGCGGCAACGATAAAGCGGATGGGCGCGGTTCGCCAATGGCGTTTCGCAATTCCGGTATTCCGGCCGGTTGCGTCAGTGCGCGCCGAGGATCCGGAGCGCATGTTGCGCGATGACGCGATCCTCGTCGCAAGGAAGCACCCAGATGCGGACCGGGCTTCCCTCCTGGTGCAGCGGCGGGCCGCCGCGCCGGTTGGCCTCCGCGTCGAGTTCCACGCCCAGCCAGCGCAACGCGGTGCAGATCTCGCGGCGCACGGGTTCGGCATGCTCGCCGATGCCGCCGGTGAACACCAGGGCATCGAGTCCGCCCAGGGGGGCGACCAGGCTGCCGATCGCGGCGACGACCCGGCGGCAGAAGAGATCGACCGCCTCCTGCGCAGTCGGCTCGTCGCGGCCGAGCAGGTCGCGCATGTCGCTGCTGATGCCGGAAACGCCCAGCAATCCCGATTCGTGGTACAGCAGGCGCTCGATGCGCTCGACGTCCCAGCCGGGCTGGCGCAGCAGGTATAGCAGGATCCCCGGGTCGATCCAGCCGGGGCGCGTCCCCATGACCAGGCCGTCGAGCACGCTGAACCCCATTGTCGTGCCGACGCTGCGGCCGGCGGCCAGGGCGCAGCAGCTGGCGCCGTTTCCGAGGTGGGCGACGATCGTGCGGCCGGCGGCGGCGCGCGGGTCGATCTCCGGCAGGCGGCGGGCGATCGATTCGTAGGACAGGCCATGAAAGCCGTATCGGATCAGGCCCGCGTCGGTGAGCGCGCGCGGCAGGGCGTAGCGGCGGTCCCGATGCGGCACGCTCGCGTGGAACGCGGTGTCGAAGCAGGCGATCTGCGGCAGGGCAGGGTGGGTGCCGGCAAGTGCGCGGATCGGCGCGAGATTCTGCGGCAGATGCAGGGGCATCATCGGCACCAGGGCGGCCAGCCGCGCCAGCGCGGCGGCGTCGATGCGCAGCGCCGGTTCGGCGATCGACCCGCCGAACACCACGCGATGGCCGACGGCCCGCAGCGCGCCGGGGCCATGATGGGATTCGACCCATCCGATGAGGTGGTGGAGCAGTTCCTCGTGCGCGGGGCGGGGAACGGCATCCCAGCGGCGGGACGACAGGACCGCGCCTTCGCGATCCCGGACGAGGAAGCGCGGTGCGCGGTCGAGTTCCTCGATCGCGCCCTCGGCCAGGATTTCCAGCGCAGCGCCGTCCGCCCCGCTTTCTGCCCCGCTTTTCGCCTCGCGGTCCGTCCCGTAGAGCGAAAACTTGATGCTCGACGAACCGGCGTTCAGGACGGCGATCGTGCCGTTCATATCCCCGCCAGCGCCATGCCTCCGAACCCGAGCCCGGCCGCCGCAACGACGCCGACGCACCAGAGCAGCCAGGTGCTGCGGGCCAGCAGCGTGATCGCGGATAGCGCGATCGCGATCTGCATCGCGGTCGCGCCCGCGGCCCAGCGATGGTGCAGATGGATCTGCTCCTCGCTGCGGGCGTCCCACACCTCGACCTGTTTCTCGATCTGGTCGGCCCGATCCTTGATCGCGACCTGCTGCTTCTTGTAGCGCGCCACCTCCTTGCGGAAGTGGTCGATTTCCTCGGGCCTGGCCACCACCGCCGCGGCGACCTGCGCAAGGTTGGCTTTCAGGCCCTTTGCCTGGTAGTAGTTCCACTGGTCGTTGGCGCGCGTCTTCATGATCGAGGCCGTGTTCTTGTAGAGCTGCGCATCGGCCTGCGTATCGCCGCTGGCCAGCGTCATCAGCGCGCCCAGGGTGGCGAGCACGGCGGACGCGACGGCGATGCGGTTGGCGAGCGGATCGCTGCTGCCGTGGGCCGCGGCATGTTCGACGGCATGGTCGTGGGCGCCGTGAACGTGAAATTGGTCTTCGGACACGTTGCATTCCTCCAGGTTGCAGTGTGGAGCGGTTAGCGCGGCACGGCGGGTGCCGTCGCGACGGCTTCATAAGTGACGAAGTCGAATCCGAATCGACGTGCTCCTTCGGGCGGAACGTGCGTGCGCGCCGTTTCCCGCCAGCGGGTCGGATCGAGCGTCGGGAAATGGGTGTCGCCTTCAAAGTCGGCGTCGATCTCCGTCAGCAGGATCGAGTCGACGCGTCCGCGCGCCAGCGCTTGGACATAGATTTCGCCCCCGCCGATGATGAATGCGTCTTGTTCCGGTGGGCAGTGCGCCAGCGCGTCCTCCAGGTCCGCGGCGCGCTCCGCCCCTGGCGCCTGCCAGTGCGCATCCCGGGTGATGACGATGTTGCGGCGGCCGGGTAGCGGGCGGCCCAGCGAATCCCAGGTCTTGCGCCCCATGACGATGCAATGGCCGAGGGTGGTCCGCTTGAAGTGCGCCAGGTCTTCCGACAGGCGCCAGGGCAGCGCGCCCCGATTTCCGATGACGCCGTTGCGCGCGCGGGCGGCGATCAGGATGACGCGCGTCATACCGCCACCGGCGCCTTGATGTGCGGATGCGCTTGATAGTCGAGGATTTCGAAGTCTTCGAACCGGTACCCGAAGATCGAATCCGGCCGGCGGCGGATCGCCAGCCGGGGGTACGGAAACGGCGTGCGGCGCAGTTGCTCCCGGGC
>JAKCCX010000060.1 GCA_021838715.1 Pseudomonadota bacterium
AGACTCCACGGCGCAAGCGCTTGGTGGTCAGGTCGCGGAAGAAGCGCTCGACCATGTTCAGCCAAGAGGCCGAGGTCGGGGTGAAGTGCATGTTGATGCGTGGGTGCTTGGCCAACCACTGCTGCACCGCGGGGTGCTTGTGCGTGGCGTAGTTGTCAGCGATCAGATGCAGCGTCTTGTCCTTGGGCGTTTCGCGGTCGATCTTGCGCAGGAACTTCAGCCACTCGGCATGGGTGTGGCGCTGCTGGCATTGCCCAATGACTTGCCCGTCCAAGATGCTGAGCGCGGCGAACAGCGTGGTCGTGCCGTGGCGCTTGTAGTCGTGCGTCATCGTCTGCGCGCGGCCCTTCTTTATCGGCAGTCCCGGTTGCGTACGGTCCAGTGCCTGCACCTGGCTCTTCTCGTCGCAGCACAGCACCAGGGCGTGCTCGGGCGGGGACATGTACAGGCCCACGATGTCTTCGAGCTTCTCGACGAACTTCGGATCGCGGGAGACCTTGAAGCCCTTGACCAGATGCGGTTTGAGCCCATGGGCGCGCCACACGCGCAGCACCGTCGTGTCGCTCACGCCAAGGCACTCGGCCAGACTGCGGGTACTCCAGTGGGTTGCCGCCTGCGGCTTGGTCTGGGTGGTCAGGCGAACGATCTCGGCCGCGTCGATCTTGGGCTTGCGCCCGCTGCGTGTGGCATCGCGCTCGATCCCCGCCAGCCCCAGTTCGAGGTATCGATCGCGCCAGCGTCCGACCCCGACACGGCCTACACCCAGTTCGGCGGCAATCTGCGTATTGTCCATCCCGTCGGCCGCCATCAGCACAATGCGCGCGCGTCGCGCCGAGCGCACGCTGGCCGTGTTCGACCGCGCCAACTTCGCCAGCACCTGGCGCTCCTCCTCGCTCAACACAATCGCCGCCGCAATCCGCATCGCCGCCCCCTCAATGGATCATTGTCCACTGAGACACGGCAAAACGTATTTAGTTCCATTAATTACGAAGCACTACACTAGATGAACTCCGACCGCAGCCAGATCGCCGTTGCCACCGTTCGCCGCCAGTTCGATGCGCGCGCCGCGCGCTTCCTCGACCATGACGCGCTGGTGCGGGAGACCGGCAACCGTCTGATCGAGCGCCTGTCGGTGCTGCGGCATGCCCCGGCGCGCATCCTCGACCTGGGCTGCGGCGCGGGACGCGGCCGCGCCGCGCTGCAGGCCCGGTTTCCCGAGGCGCAGGTCTTCGGCGTCGATCTGTCGGAAGCCATGCTGCGGGCGGATCCGGAGCGGAGCGGCGGTGCCGGATCGGGCGGCCTGCGACGCTGGCGCGCGCTGCTGTCGCGCCGGGCCGGGCCGCCGCCGTGGGCGGTGTGCGCCGACGCCGGCCGCCTGCCGTGGCCCGACGAGTCGATCGATCTGGTGTTCTCCAACCTCATGCTGCCGTGGCATCCCGCGCCGCACGAGGTCATCGCCGAGGTCTCGCGCGTGCTGCGGCCGGGCGGCCTCGTGCTGTTCAGCGCCTACGGGCCCGACACCCTGCGGGAATTGCGCGCCGCCTGCGTGCGCGCCGGGGTCGCGGCGCGGCCGATGCCCTACGTCGACATGCACGACTTCGGCGACATGCTGATCACGGCGGGATTCGAGACGCCGGTGACGGAGTCCGAGACGCTGCGGCTCACCTTCGCCGGCGCCAACGCGCTGCTGACCGAAGTGCGCGCCCTCGGTGCCAACCCGCGCGCCGACCGGGCGCGCGGGTTGCCGTCGGGCCGGGTGGCGCGCGCGCTGCACGCCGAACTCGACGCCCTGCGGGATGCGCAAGGGCGCATCGCGCTCACGTTCGAGATCGCGATCGGGCATGGCTGGAAGGGGCGGCCGCGGGTACCGGCGACGCCGGGCGTCGCGACGATCGCCATGCCGCCGCGGAGGCAACGCTAGCGCCCGGAGGCTCGCTACGGCCGGAGGCATTGCGCCTGCATCGATGCGCCGATGCAGCAGACCACCGGGCGCCAGTACACCCAGGCATAGCGGCCGTCCGGACTGACCTCGGCGGGCATCGCGGCCTCAGGGGCGGTCGGCAGAGGAAGCTGACCGACCCGAAAGCAAGCGCTCACCACCGGATACGCCTGCTGCATCTTGCCCTGCGTGTCGACGGGAAACGGGAACGCGCTCAGCTGATCGCGCGCCAGACTCATCGCGCGTACGCCGGTCAGGGCGGAATAGAGCCGCGGCGGCGGGCCGATGGCGCGCATCTGGCGCGGCAGCAATGCACCCCAGGCGCCGACCGTCGGCATCGATCCGCCGGCGAGCGCGGCAAACGCCGGGGCGGCATCGCGACACCCCGTCCGCCAGTTCACCGCATCGAGTTCGGAAGCGTAGGCGAGGCGCGGCATGCCGGGCACCGCAAGCGCGCCGGCCGCGGCGGCGAGCGCCTGGTCGGTCGCGGCGACGGCACCGCAGATCGTGGCGGCGGCAGATCCGCCGTCCGCCGGCGGCGCGGCGGGAACCAGCGCCGACGAGGGGCCGCAGGCGAGGCAGGACAACCCCGGAATCGGCAGGTCGGCCAAGGTCCAGACGTGCGCCTCGGCGGTGTTGTCGGTGGTGGAAAGCGACGAACTGCCGGTGGCGCCGAACCCGCCCGTTGCCGCCGCCACGCCGGGAAGCGCCGACGGCAGGAACGGCAGCGCCGCAATCAGCGAATCCCCCGGGCTGCGCACGGTTTCCACGATCGCGACCGGCACGTAGCGCCGGACACGGACTCCGCAGGGCACGCCGCCGCAAGTACAGATGCCGATCACCTGCGGCGCGGCACAGGCGGCCGCCGGATCGAGCAGGCCGGCCCAGGCGCCGGGTCCGCCCCATGGCACGGCCCAGGCGGGAACTGCGGCGAGCGCCAGCAGCGTCGCCAGGAACGAACCGAACCGGGATTGCGGACGAGAGGAGGGCATGTCGGCATTGTTTGCCGATTCGTCCGGTACGGGACTCCCGGACCCGGTAGTGGCAGGGCGACGGACCTCGCCTAGTGTTCCGGCTCCGCTCCCGGACCCCGCGCCGGCGAACCCGCCCGCGGGCCGTGCCGCTCATCGACCCACGTCATCGAACCTCTCCGCACCCATGCGCCAACGGAATCACCACCCAGAACAGGATGGCATCGCCGCCCGCTCCCTGCCGGTTCGGCGCGAGGGCGGCGGCGCGCCAATCGGCGTGCGCCTCATAGATGGGCCGGCCGTCGCGGCCCACGGGCATCACGTCGCGGGCGCGCAGCGCGCGGGCGAGGGCGGCCGGACCATCGATTTCCTCGACGACCCGGGCGCAGCGGTCGAGGCTCGCTTCATCGCCCAATGCCAAAAAGCGGTAGTCCCCCGGCCCGCAATGCACGATAAATCCGGGAGGGTCGGGCTGAAACACGAAGCCCCGCACCCCGTATTCGCGCGTCACCACATCGAGCAATGTCCCGACACCGGGATGGCGGAGAAACTCGCCGCCGGCTCCTGCGGCGAGGGCGGCCCGCGCCGCCGCGGTGCGGGCGCGAAAGAACGCGCGCAGCTGTTCGGCCAGCAGCGCCACCAACCCCGCGGGGCCGGACGGATCCGCCTTGTGGACGAACTGGTGGATCTGGTTGCGGTTGAACGCCCGGACGGCGAATCGCTCGTCGCAGAGCGCGGTGAGCAGCACGCGCCGCACATGGGGATCGGCAAGACGCTCGAAGAATGCGATGCCGTCCATCTGCGGCATCGCGTAGTCGCATACGACCAGGGAATCGACCGGATCGCGCAGCGCCGCATCGAGGGCGGCACGCAAGCTGGGAGGCGAAAGATCGAGCGCGCGCAGGATGCGCGGCGCTTCGTGGCCCGGCCCGTCGCGGTACTCGTCGCGCGCGCGCACGGACGGAAACGGATCGCGGCCGGCGGTCCCGGGGCGCACGCGCTCGAAATGATCGAGGGCGTCCTGGGCGCGTTCGAAGCACAGGACCTGGGCCACCGCGGCCAGGCGTTCGAGCAGCAAGGATGTGGTGCGCAGGATTCGCGGCTCATCATCGATGAGCACGACACGCGTGGGAAAGAACAGGGGAAGGACCGTCATGAGCGCAATGGGCTCCCGTGAAGACGCCTCCGAATGGGGCGGGCGCAAGCCATGGTTCCACAATCTGCGGCGCCTGTTGCTGCCGGAATCGGCAGTGGCGAATATTCCCGCCGAAACATGGGACGCGCAGCGCTTGTGGTCGCTGCTGCATCTGGTGCATGAGCTGCGCACGCCCCTCACGCTGGTCGACGGCCCGCTGCAGCGCCTGACGCGCATGCCGGGGCTCGGGTCCGAGGCGCGCGAATGCGTGCGCATCGCGCGGCAGAACTGCCTGCGACTGATTCACCTTTCGGACGGCCTGCTGGAGCGGATCCAGCACGATCGCCGGCGACCGCCGCAGATCGAAGCGGTGGCGCTCGACGCGTGGTTGCGCGGCATGGCGGGCGTGGTCGCGCAGCATCCGGGGCTGGGCGCGGCCACGCTGGTCGATGCGTTCGACGCCGACGGGGTCCGCGTGCACGCCGACCTCCGCGGCCTCGAATGCATCTTCCTCAATCTGTTCAGCAACGCCGTGAAGTTTTCGGCGGGGCGCGGCGAGATCCGCATCGGTTCCGGCGTGCACGGGGGCGAGGCCGGCTTCTTCGTCGAGGATCAGGGCATCGGCATCGCCGCCGAACACCACGAAGCGGTCTTCGAGCCCTTTCGCCGCCTGGGCGTTCCACCCGCGTGCCGCAACGAGGGCCTGGGCATCGGGCTGGCGCTGGTCCGCGAATGGACGCGGGAGATGGCGGGGCGTCTCGAACTGCGCAGCGCGCCCGGCGAAGGCGCGCGCTTCACGGTCTGGCTGCCGATCGCCGCGGCCTCGTCGGGCGCCGCCCCGGCGCCGGTCCCGGCTCCGGCCGTCCTCACCGAAGCCATGCACGACGGGCTTGCCAACTGGGTTGCCTGCGAACCGCCCGCGGGCGCAATCCTTCCGGCGCCCGCCGAAATCGACGCCCGGCGCCCCACGGTGCTCCTGGTCGAGGACGAGCCCGAACTGCGCTGGTTGATCGCGCAGGCGCTGTCGGACCGGTTCGACGTCGCGACCGCGGCCAGCGGGATCGACGGCCTGGCGCAGGCGCGCGCCCAGGTTCCCGACGTGCTGCTCACCGACTGGATGCTGCCCGGCATCAACGGCCTGGAACTGGTGCGCGCCCTGCGGCGCGAAGGCCTCGCGTGCAAGACCGTGCTGATCACCGCGCGCATGGAGGAGTCCGAACGGGTCGCGGCGCTGCAAAGCGGGATCGACGACTTCCTGGCCAAGCCGTTTTCGTTTGCCGAACTCTCGGCGCGCCTGGGCAACCTGGGGCGAGCGGCGATGGCCGAGCGCGCGCTGCGCACGCTCAACACCCGGCTCGAGGCCGCCAATCGCGAGCTCGCATCCGTGCGCGCCGCCCTGATCCAGCACGAAAAACTCAAGTCGATCGGCGTGCTCGCCGCCGGCGTGCTGCACGAGATCCAGAACCCGGTGTCGTACATGCAGGCGGCCGTCGCCTTGCTGCACGAGGCGCCGCGGGAACCGCCGGAACGGGTCGCCGAACTGGTGGGGACGATCCGCGACGGCCTCGACCGCATCGGGCACATCGTCGCCGGCCTGCGGGTGTTCGCGTTCCGCCATGGCGACGGCGGCGACGGCGCCGCCGACGCGAACGCCGATGCAGCCGCCGACCCCGGCACTGCGGAACGGCAGCTCTTCGACGTCACCGCCGCGATCGACGCCGCGCTGCGCTTCTGCCGCCACGAACTGGCGCAGCTGCGGGTGGAGGTGCATGCGCAGTCGTGCCGGGTCGTCGGAACCGAGCGCGAGATCACCCAGGTGCTGATCAACCTGCTGTCCAACGCCGCCGCCGCAACCCGCGCCGACGCGGGCCCACGCGCGTCCGGCGCCGCGGCGCACACCGCGTGGGTGCGCATCGAGACGCGGACCGCGGGCGAGCGGATCGTCATCGCCGTGCGGGACAACGGCAAGGGCATCACGCCGGCGGCGATGGCGCGCATGTTCGAGCCGTTCTTCACCACCAAGGAAATCGGCAGCGGCCTGGGCCTCGGCCTGGCGATCTGCAACGCGATCGTCCGCGCCCACGGCGGCAGGCTGCGTGCGCAGAACGAGTCGCCACACGGCGCGCGCTTCGAATTCGACCTGCGCCGCGGCGACACCGATCCGTAGCGCACCGTCGCCCCCTTGCAACCTCACCCGCAGCATTCGAATCCGGCATCTGAAAACGAAGGAGCGATTCGTGGTTTCCTGGTCCGCCAAGCAGTGCACCGAGCCCGTTTTCATGCATTCCCGCGTGCCGCAGACGACACGCCCCGACCCGCGCCGGGCCGTGCGGCTGGCCCCGGAACACCAGGCCCATGCCATGCCGCGGCGCGATGCCGGCGTCGAGCCGTGGCGCGGTCCGGCATCGCAGTTGAGTTCCGAGCTGCGGCGGCGCATCGACGACCTCATGCTGCCGCTGCAAAGCATGCCCCCCGATCTGCTGGATCGGGAACTGGGCGAACGGCTGGACCGGATCGTGCCGATGCGGCAATGCCTGTGCGTGCTGGTCGATCACGGCTGCACCGGACTCGACCCGCTGCCGCCGCGCATGCACGGCACCATGCCGCCGGAACTGCAACGGCTCTATGCGACCATGATCGCGGAACGCGACCCGCTGCTGCTGCGGGCGAGCCAGGAATGGCGCCCGCTGATCGGAACGATCGAGGAGCATTGCTCCTGGATCCGCGCGAAGATCCGCCATCCCGACGTCATCAAGACCTGGCTGCGGCGCAATGCGGTGGGCAGCGTGGCGGCCGAGGCGGTGAACCGTGCGACGGACAGCGCGATCGACCGCACGGCGGGCAACGCCGCAGACCGCATGACGAGCCTCGCCGTGGTGCCGGCGCGCGGCGGGCTTTCGCGCGGGGCGCTGTTCGCGTTCTTTTCCGCGCCGCCCTCCGACAGCGGCGTGTTCGCGCTCTTCTATGCCGCGCAGCGCATCGCGATCGCGATGGAGCTGCGGCATCGCCCCTACATCCACGATCTGCTCGCGATGCGTTTCACCCCGCGCGAGGCCGACGTGCTGCGGGCCGGGCTGCTGGGGGAGCCGGACGACGAAATCGCCGACCGCCTCGGCCTCACGGTGGATGCGATCCGCTACTACTTCCGCAAATTCCGGAACCAGATCCCCGGTGCGATCGGCGGCATCAAACCGCGCGAGTTCGCGCGGGTCATGCACAACCTCGGGAAACTGTGAACGCGGGCCGCCGCCGTGCGGCCCGATCGGGGCGCACCGTCAGACGATCAGCACCCCGTGCGGGTTGGCGCCGGGATCGCGCCAGAAGGAATCGTTTTCGCAGCGGCGGATGAGGTCCGGCGGCAGGATCGATGGCCGCTCGTTGATGCGCACGCGCCCGGTGATGCGGTGCATGCCGGGCGCGCCCATGCGCTCGTCGAACGCCGGGGCCTCGAACTCGACGCGCTCGAAATCGTGCTCGAACGCGGGCTCGCCGAGGAAGCGATAGACCGCCGCCATCGCCCGGGCGGGTTCCCGCGTCAGGGTTTCGTACTGCAGCAGCATGAGCCGCGCCGCGTGCTCGCCGTAGAACGCCTCCTTGAGGCCTTCGTAGGCGAAGCCGACCGAGCCGCCCGGCGACGCCAGGCCGTTGGCCCGCGTGTAGACCGTCGTGTCGAGCTTGAACCCGGTCAGGACCGTCGGGCGGAAGGGGTTGCGGCGCAGGATGCGCTCGAAGCTGTCGATGATCCAGGTCACTTCCCGCACGCAGGCGACGACCTTCGCCTGCGGAAAAAGCTGCACCAGCGCCGGCAGCATGCCGCACCATCCGCGATTGTTGTCGAAGATCACGGCGGCGCCGGCGTCGCGGTAATAGCTTTCGAATAGCCCCCGCATGACGGCCTGCCGCCGCGCGTCGGTGAAGAACGTTCCGTACTCCGTCTCGTCGCTCATCTTCTGCGCCATCGCGGTCACCATCGTGTAGAGCGGACTGGTGATGTCGGCGTAGAAGCGCGGATTCTGGCGCAGCAGCGCAGTCAGCAGCGTGGAGCCGGAGCGCGGCAGGCCGGAGAGGAAGTGGATCGCGGGCGGGGCGGTGGTGGACATGGAGTCGGTCTCGGATGGCTCGTTTGATTATAGGGAAGCACGCGGCGACCGGACGCCGGGTTTGGTAATCTGCGGCGCAGGGCCGATCCGGCATCGTCCGCGGCACCGCGGGCATCCGGTTCGCGGATCGGTTTCCCGGCCATCGATGGACGACCAGACGCTGCTTCGCTATTCGCGCCACATCCTGCTCGACGAGATCGGCGTCGAAGGGCAGGAGCGCCTGCGCGCGTCGCGCGCCCTCGTGATCGGCGCGGGCGGCCTGGGTTCGCCGGCGGCGATCTATCTCGCGGCGGCGGGCGTGGGGCGACTGGTCCTGTTCGACGCCGACCGCGTCGACCTCACCAACCTGCAACGCCAGATCCTGCACACCACGGACCGCATCGGCATGCCGAAGGTCGAGTCGGCGCGCACGGCGCTGGCGGCGATCAATCCCGAGGTGCGAATCGAGGCCCATGGCGAGCGGGCGACGGCGGCAAACCTCGCCGACGCGCTGCCGGGCGTCGACGTCGTCGTCGACTGCTCCGACAATCGCGCCACGCGCTACGCCGCCAACCGCGCCTGCCGCGCCGCCGGCATTCCCCTGGTCTCGGGCGCGGCGAGCGGATTCGCCGGACAGCTCGCGGTCTTCGACTTCCGCGACCTGCAAAGCCCGTGCTACGCCTGCCTCTTCCCCGAAGATACGCAAGGCGAGGACGAACCCTGCGCAACGACCGGCGTCTTCGCGCCGCTGACGGGCGTGATCGGTTCGCTACAGGCCGGCGAAGCGATCAAGATCCTGGCCGGCGCCGGGACTCCCGCGAGCGGCCGGCTGATCCGGTTCGATGCGCTACAAGGCCGGTTCCAGGACCTGCGATTCGCGCGCGATCCGCACTGCGGGGTCTGCGGGCGCTGACGCCTCGACGATGCGCAGGGACTCGGGCGCGCAACGGCTGTCGCGTACGAGGATGTCCCGCACGAAACCCGGGTGCAGAGCACCCGGATCTCGTGGCAACCGCCATGGCGGTTCAAGAAGGCGGGCGATGACCGGTGCGGTTCGAGCGGCCGCTGATCTTGGGTAGCGGTCATTGCGGGGGCCGTTTTCTTGGCGCGATCAACAGCCGGGTTCGGCCAGGAGCCGTCGCTCGAAATCACGAAACCCCCTCTCCCGCGACGGCGGGAGAGGGCGGGGGTGAGGGCCGTCGCAATAGCGATGTCGTGCGAATTTGCTCGAGCACGGCCGTGGTATGCGCAAGACATCGTTATTCCAGAATCGCATCACCACGAAGCCCCGCTTGCAAAGGAATGCATCCCGCGAAGCGTCGTAGCGGCATGCTTCCTGATGTTGTGAGCCGTCCACCTCGACGATGAGGTGTTGTTCCATGCGGACGAAATCGACGATATAAGGACCGATCGGTTGCTGCCGACGGAACCTCCATCCCATGAGGCGACGCGATCGCAGTTCTTGCCAGAGGCGCCGTTCGGCGTCGGTGGATTTCGCGCGCAGCGAACGTGCCTTCATCCATGAAGGCGTTCGGCTGGGTGTTTCCATACGGAATGGGGTACTGCGTCGGAGAGAAGTGCGAAGTTTGTGTTGCCGGGTGGTATGGGGCACTACCGT
>JAKCCX010000016.1 GCA_021838715.1 Pseudomonadota bacterium
GACGGCCAGGTCACCGTCGACATGGGCCCCCCCGATTTTCGACCCGAGGCCAGCGGCTTCGACGCCTCCGGTCTCGTGCCGTCGGCGCGCGGCGGCGCGCAGCTCTGGCCGCTCGATGTGGCTCGGCATTCCGTGCCGGTCTGCATCGTGTCGATGGGCAATCCCCATGCCGTCCAGTTCGTCGACGACGTCGACACGGCGCCGGTGGCGGAGGACGGTCCCCGGATCGAGCGGCACCCGCGGTTCGCCCGCGGGGTCAATGCCGGCTTTGCCCAGGTGATCGATCGTTCGCATCTGCGTTTGCGCGTATGGGAACGCGGCGCGGGGGAAACGCTGGCCTGCGGCACCGGCGCCTGCGCGGCGGCGGTGGCCGGCATCCGGAACGGGTTGCTCGATACCCCGGTCGAGGTCCAGGCGCGCGGCGGCACGCTGCGCATCGCCTGGGGCGGGGACGACACATCGGTGTGGATGACGGGCCCGGCGGAGCCGGTATTCGAAGGAGAAATGGATCTACCATGAGCGAACCGCAGTGGAATGAAAGCGACGTCGCCCGCTATTTGCGGGAGACCCCGGGGTTTTTCGATCGCCATGCCGAGCTGCTGGCGGAGCTGAAGATCTCCGACCCGCAGCGGGGGGCGGCGGTATCGCTGATGGAGCGGCAGGCGCAGTTGCTGCGTGAACGCAACAAGGCGCTCGACGCCAAGCTTGCGAACCTGATCCGCATCGGACACGACAACGACCGGCTGTTGCGCAACCTGATCGACTGGACGCGCAACCTCGTTGCGCTTCGGAACCGGGAGACGATGGCGGTCGACGCCGCGCACGAGCTGGAGCGCATTTTTTCGATTCCGATGGCGGCGATCCGGACCTGGTCGATCGCCGACGCCGATGCCGCGATGGCAACGGCGGTGGAGGCCGCGCGCGGCCTGCATGCGCCGCTGTGCGGCGCGGAGATCGACCTGCGGCGGTTCGGCTGGCTGGACGAGCGGTGGGCCGCAGTCAAGAGCGCCGCACTCGTTCCGCTGCGCGTCGCCGATGGCGCCGACGCCTTCGGATTGATCGTGCTCGGCTCGCCGGAACCGGCGCGGTTCGATGCTGCGATGGGGACGGCGGTGCTCGCGCTCATCGGCGAACTGACCAGCGCTGCGTTGCGGCCGGACGCATGACCGCGGCGGGATCGGTTTTCCTCAAGCCGGGCAAGGAGCGCTCCCTGCTGCGTCGGCACCCATGGGTGTACGCCGGCGCGATTGCGCAGGTCCGCGGCGCGCCGGCCGGCGGCGACCTCGTCGCCGTCCATGCCGCCGACAAGCGCTTTCTGGCATGGGCCGCCTGGTCGCCGGATTCGACGATCCGCCTGCGGTGCTGGAGCTTTCGCGAAGCGGACCGGATCGACGAGGCCTGGCTCGCCGACCGGATCGGCGCGGCGGTGGCGCGCCGCCGCGGTCTGGACGAGGGCACCGACGCGGTGCGGCTGGTCTACGCGGAAGCGGACTTCCTCCCCGGATTGATCGCGGACCGCTATGGCGATCAACTCGTGGTGCAGATGCAGGCGGCCGGCGTCGAGCGCCACCGCGAAGCCTTGCTCGACGCGCTCTGCCATGCCAGCGGCTGCGGCAACGTGTTCGATCGTTCCGACGGTGCCCTGCGCGCGCGCGAGGGCCTGCCGGGGACGAGCGGCGTGCTGCGCGGCGAAGCGCCGCCGGACGTCATCGAAGTGCGGGAACACGGCGTGCGGTTCGGCGTCGAGGTGCGTCGCGGGCACAAGACCGGCTTCTACATCGATCAGCGCGACAATCGCCGGCGCATCGCCGACCTGGTGCGCGCCTTTCGTGCGCGGCACGGGCGGGCACCGCGCGTGCTCAACTGTTTTTGCTACACGGGCGGATTCAGTCTCGCCGCGGCTCTGGCCGGGGCGGAAACCGTGGTGTCCGTCGATTCGTCCGCCGACGCGCTGGCGCTGGCGCGTGCCAATGCCGAGCGCAACGGCATCGTGTCGACGCCCGCTTCCGCCGCGCATCCGCCGGCGGCCGGCGGCGGCGTGCAGTGGCGCTGCGCCGACGTGTTCGAGGAATTGCGGGCCATGCGCGCCCGCGGCGAGCGGTTCGACCTCATCGTGCTCGATCCGCCGAAGTTCGCGGCCAACCACCATCAGGTCGACCGGGCGGCCCGTGCCTACAAGGACATCAATCTCAACGGACTGCGGCTGCTCGACCCGGGCGGCCACCTGCTGACCTTCTCGTGCTCCGGCGCGATCGATGCCGATCTGTTCCAGAAAATCGTTGCCGGTGCGGTGATCGACGCCGATGTCGAGTGCGATCTGCGTGCGCGGCTCGCCGCCGGTTCGGACCATCCGATCCGGATGACGCACCCGGAGAGCGAATACCTCAAAGGACTGTGGCTGGAGCGCGGCGACTGAACGGCGACCCGCCGGCTCACTGCAGCAGCATCATGTCCTCGTTGCGGATGTACAGCAGCAGCGCGTGGGTCTCGTACGACATTACGGCGAGAAAGGCGGCGAGGCCGAGATAGCCCAGGCCATACCGCCACCGCGCACCGCCGCGCACCTCGTAGTAAGCGCGCACTTCCGGTGAGTTGGGGTCTTCCCGCCAGGCTGCATAGAGCTGCGGCGCCGCCAGCAGGGCAATGATGAGCAGCAAGGGGCTGGGGCGCAGCAGAAAGAGCCCGATCAGGACGGGAATCCCGAGCAGCCAGACTTTCGATCCCAGCACGGCGGTGATCCGTCCGCCGTCGAACGGCGGCACGGGAATCAGGTTGAACAGGTTCAGCATGAATCCGGCGTAGGAGATCGCGATGAGCAGCGCCGATTGCTGGTGGACCCCGACGTAAAATGTCACGACCGCGGCCAGGGTGCCGAGCAGCGGCCCGCCGAGACCCACATACGCCTCGGTTTCCGCGTCGTGGGGCAGATCCTTGAGCTGCACCCAGGCGCCGATGAAGGGCACGAAGGTCGGCAGGCCGACCTTGAGCCCGCGCCGCCGCGCTGCGATGTAGTGCCCCAGCTCATGGATCAGCAGCATGAACACGAACCCCACCCCATACTGCCAGCCATAGAGCCAGCCGTACACCGCCACCGACAGCAGCATCGTGCCGGCCATCAGGGCGATCTTGCCGAATTTGGCGCCGGTAAGGAGCAACAGCAGAATTTTCAGCATGAATTTGCGGTAAATCCAAGCGCCACGACATTTTCGAGAGCCAAGGAACGGGTATCGAAGCCACAACACATTTACTTGGGATACTGCCGATTATGGACTACACTTCGCGCCCGAATTTCCCTGGTTTGTAGCGATTTCGGCGCGGTGCACAACCCATCACGGGAGTGGTCGATGGCAGCGAAGCCCAAAACTCCGGCCCGTCCGGGGGGGAGAGCGAAGGCCGTATCCGGTTCCAGGACGGCGGGCGCCGTCGCGGCGAAGGCCGTCCGGCAGTCTGCTTCGCGGTCGGCTTCGCAGTCTGTCCGGAAATCCGCCGCAAAGCCGCCGGTGCGTGCGGTCGCGAAGAAGGCCGTGTCCGGCAAGGTTGCGGCCGGCGCGGCGAAGAAGACGTCCGCTGCGCCCACGACGACCCGCAAGCCGGTGGCGAAGAAAGCCGTCGCTCCCGCCGCCAAACCGGCGAGACCGGCGCGTTCGGCGCATTCGGCGCCGAAGGGCGGGGCGCGCAGCAAGGCTCCGGCAGGGAACCCGCGCGCGGCGGCCGTTGCGCCGGCGGTTTCCCAGGCGGGAAGTCTTGCGGCGCCGGCACACCTGATTCCGGCGCCGGTGGGTGGACCGCCGCTGCCAACGCCGAAATCCGCAGCGCGCGTTGCGCTGGGGATCCGCCCGGAGGATCTCGCTTCGGCCCATGAATATCTGCTCGCCCGGTCGGCAAGCCGTAGCGAGGCACCCATCACGGTAGGAGGAATGAAGTTGCTGACTGAGGAAGAATTGCTGGCGATGCCGGAATCGGAATACATGAACAACGCGCAACTCGCGTTCTTCCGCTACCGCCTGCAGCAGATGGAAAAAGAACTGCTCGCCAATGCCGGCGAGACCACCGAACACCTGCGCGAGACCGTGATCGTGCCCGATCCGGCGGACCGCGCGACGATCGAGGAGGAGCACGCCCTGGAGCTGCGTACCCGGGACCGGGAGCGCAAGCTGCTGAAGAAGGTGCAGGCGTCCCTTGCGCAGATCGATGCCGGGGAGTACGGATACTGCGAGGAAACGGGTGAGCCGATCGGCATTCCGCGCCTGCTGGCGCGCCCGACCGCCACCCTCAGCCTGGAAGCGCAGCAGCGCCGGGAGCTGAAGCAGAAGCTGTTCGGGGACTGATCACACCACCCCCCACGCCCTCTCCCGCGGAGGCGGGCGGAGGGCGGGGTCGGCTTGCCCGTGGGATTGCGCCGGCGCACCCGCCGGCGTGTCACCCTCAGTGTGTGGCGTTCGCGATCACCGGCGGCGCCTTCGCGACGTCGACCGGCCGGTTCTGCAGAAGATTGAGCGCCTGCAGCAACTGGAAGTCGTTCTTCGAGCCGAACTCATAGCGATGCGAGTTCGCCGGCGCGAGTTCCGTTTCCGCCTTCGGCAACGGTTGCGGCGCCTTCCGTCCGCTGATCGGGTTCGCCAGGTGGTTGGTCAGATCGGATTCGTGGATGGTCAGGCCCGCGAAATTGCCCTTGGGCGTGTCGTCCACGATGTAGTCCGGAGTGATGCCGCGCACCTGGATCGAGCGGCCGCTCGGCGTGAAGTAGCGCGCCGTCGTGAGCTTGAGCGCCACGGGGTTGTTGCCGCCGCGCAGCTGGATCACGCTTTGCACCGAACCCTTGCCGAAGGTCTGGTTGCCCAGGACCTTCGCCCGCTTGTGGTCCTGAAGCGCGCCCGACACGATCTCGGAGGCCGATGCGCTGGCGCCGTTGACCAGCACCACGAGCGGGACGTCTTTCACCGCCTTCGGCAGCCCGACCAGCGGATCGGTGCTTTCGTCGCGGAGGTAGTCCGACGGCGAGGCCACGAAGCGGCGGTCCGAGTCCGCGGTCCGACCCTTGGTCGTGACCACCGTCGAGCCCGGGGGCAGGAAAATCGCCGAGACGCCGATCGCGCCGTTCAGGACGCCGCCGGGGTCGTTGCGCAGGTCGAGAATCAGGCCTTTGAGCGGCCCCTTCTTGTAGAAGGATTCGATTTTCCGGGCCAGATCCGCGGTCGTGTTGTCCTGGAACTCGCTGATGCGCAAGTAGCCATATCCCGGCTGGATCATGTGGCCGGTCACCGACTGCACGTGGATGATGTCGCGGACGATCCGGATCACCAGGGGATCCTTCGCTCCCTTCCGGACGATCGTCAGGGTGATCGGCGTGTGCGGCTTGCCGCGCATCAGCTTGACGGCGTCGTTGAGCGACATGCCGCGCGTGAACCGGCCGTCGATCCGGATGATGTAGTCGCCGGCGCGTACGCCCGCGCGCGCCGCCGGCGTGCCGTCGATCGGCGCGATGACCTTGAGCGCGCCGGCCTCCGCGCCGACCTCGATGCCGAGGCCGCCGAACTGGCCCTGCGTCCCGACCTCGAGTTCGCGGTACGCGTCGGCATCGAGAAATTCCGAGTGCGGATCGAGGCCCGACACCATGCCGGAAATGGCGTTGTCGATGAGTTTCCGGTCGGAGACCGGATCGACATAATCCGCCTTGATCGCGCCGAACACGTCGGTGAATTCTCGGATCTGGTTGACCGGGATCGGCCGCTCCGCCTCGCGGAAGGCATAGGCCGTGACCCCATAGCTGATCGAAAGTCCGGCGATCATGCCGGCCCCGACCAACCCCCAACTACGCAAGCGATTGCTCATTCGATCTCCACGGAAGGCCGCAGCGCCGGCCCCGTACAGGCTCCATCAACGGGCGTGCGCCCACTTCAATGGATCGAACGGGCGGCCCCGGTAGCGCATCTCGAAGTATAGGCCGGATTGCCGGTTTTCCCCGGTATCGCCGACTAGTGCGACGACTTCATCAGACCGCACTTTGTCGCCCAGGTTCCGCAGCAAGGATTCATTGTCGGCATAGACGGACAGGAAGCCGTTGCCGTGATCCACGATCAGCAGGTTGCCGAAGCCGCGCAGCCAGTCGGCGTAGACCACGCGGCCGGCGGCGACGGCGTGCACCTCGGCCCCCGCCGGCGCGCGGATGAAGATGCCCTTCCAGACCGGGGCGCCGGCCTGCGGGTGTCCGGCGTCGTCGAGGCGCGGCGCGCCGAAGCGGGAGACGATTGCGCCGGCCACGGGCAGCAGCAGCCGCCCGCGCAGGCGCGAAAACGCGGCGCCGCGCGGCGGTTCGAAATGCTCCAGCGCGGCAAGATTCTCCACCGGCCGGCCGCCGTGCGGGCCGGTCCGCGGCGAACGGCGGTGGCGGCCGGCGAGGAGTCGGCCGAGCCGGTCGATCAGATGGGCAAGGCGGGCATCGTCGTGTTCCAGGCTTGCCACGGAGCGCCGTTGCATCGAAATCTGCTTCGCGAGCTTCGCCAGCACCGCGCGGCGGGTCTTCTCCTCCTTGAGCAGGCGGGCCCGGCTGGTGCGCTCGTCATCGGCGATCTGCTGCAGTTCCGCGCTGCGGGCGCGCGACTCCGCTTCGATGTCGGCGAGATCGGAGCGCCGGCTGCGCAGGTCGCGGATGCGCTGGGCCTGCCGGCGAATCAACGCATCCAGATAGGCGCGGTCGCTCATGTCGATCCAGCTTTGGGCCGGGTCGATCGCGAGTTCCAGGGCCGGCAGCTGGGAAAGCGCGAATGCCTCCCGCGCGCTGACGGCCAGGCCGGCTTCATGGGTACTTTGCGCCGCCGCAAGGGCCGCCTCGCGTTTTTGCAGATCGGCGATCTTGCGTTCCGTCGCCTTCCGTTGCGCCGCCAATCGGTGGAGATGACGGTTGGTCTTGGAGATCGCACGTTCGGCGGCGGCCAGGGCGCCCGAGGCCTCGGCATGCGCCGCCTCGGATTTCGCCAGCGAGCGCTTGAGCCGCCGCAGCCGGGCCTTGATGCCGCGTTCCTGCGCCCGCAGCACGCGCTGCTGGTGCGCGGAACTGGTGTGCGCGAGCACCGGCGTCGGCGCGGCGGCGCCGGCCAGGCTCAGGACGAGGAAAATCGAGGCAATGCGCCGAAGGCCGGGGTTCAAGATCGGGAACCGATGCGATTCCTCCGCCGCGCCGGAGATCAGGGCTTGGCGGCCGCCTTCCCTTGCGCCGCAACGGCGGCCGCCGCGCGCGCGACCTGCTCCGGGTCGCCGAGGTAATAGTGGCGCAGCGGCCGCATGGCTTCGTCGAACTCGTACACCAGCGGCTGGCCGGTCGGAATGTTGAGGTCGATGATGTCCTCGTCCGAAATTCCGTCGATGTGCTTGATGAGCGCGCGCAGCGAGTTGCCGTGCGCGACGACGAGGGCTTTGCGGCCGCGTTGTACCGCCGGCGCGATCGAGTCGTTCCAGAACGGAACGACGCGGGCGACGGTGTCCCGCAGGCATTCCGTGCGCGGAACCTGGTCCGGGGCCAGATTGTGGTAGCGCGGATCGTTGCCGGACCAGCGCGGGTCGGACGGATCCAGGGGGTCGGGCGCCACGGCGTACGCCCGCCGCCACTGCAGCACCTGCGCCTCGCCGAACTTCGCCGCGGTCTGGGCCTTGTCCAGCCCCTGCAGCGCGCCGTAGTGGCGTTCGTTCAGGCGCCAGCTGTGGACCACGGGAATCCACATCTCGTCGAGGGCGTCCTGCGCGAGCCAAAGGGTGCGGATTGCGCGCCGGAGGACCGACGTATACGCGAGGTCGAAAGAGTATCCTTCGCGCCGCAGCAGTTCTCCCGCCGAGCGCGCTTCGGCAACACCGGTGTCGGTCAGATCGACATCGGTCCATCCGGTGAAACGGTTTTCCCGGTTCCACGTGCTTTCGCCGTGGCGTAGCAATACCAGCTTATAAATGCTCATCGGTGCAGGATACGCGGCGGAGCGCCGCGAAGATCGGTCCAGTAGGGATCCAAAAACGAGGGAAATTTCCGTCATTCTATAATCCCGGCTTATTCTATGAAATTCATCCTCGACAATCTTTCGCTGGTCCTGGCCGTCCTCGTGAGCGGCGGGATGCTCCTGTGGCCGCTGATGCGCGCGCGCGCCGGCGGCCCCACCCTCGATACGCTCGAGGCGACCAAGCTTCTGAATTCGCGGGAGGTGCAGGTCGTCGATTGCCGGACCGCCGCGGAGTTCTCCGGCGGATCGCTGGAGCACGCCCGCAACCTGCCGGTGACCGAAATCGGCCGGCATGCCGACGAGCTGCGCAAGGACGTGCCGGTCCTGCTCATCTGCGGGCACGGGCGACGGTCTTCCATCGCCTCCGTCAAGCTCCGTTCCGCCGGGGTGAAGGAGGTCTACATCCTCGGCGGCGGCATGCAGGCGTGGCGTGCCGCCGGCCTGCCGGTTTCCAAATAAGAGGGGGACCCGCCATGGCGACCACCGCTCCCGTTCGCATGTATTGCACGGCTGTGTGCCCGTATTGCGTGCGGGCGGCGGCGCTGCTCGGCCAGCGCGGCGTCGAATCGATCGAGAAGCTGCGGGTGGACCTTGATCCGCAATTGCGCGACGAGATGATCGCGCGCACCGGGCGGCGCACCGTGCCGCAGATTTTCATCGGCGAGCACCATGTCGGCGGCTACGACGACCTGGCGGCGCTCGATCGCGCCGGCAAGCTGATGCCGCTATTGAATCCCAACCCGTAGGAACCGCCCACCATGACCGAACCCAATTCCCAGGCCGCACCCGATGGGCTGGACCAGACGCCCGCCTTCCAGCTTCAGCGCGTGTACCTCAAGGACGTGTCGCTGGAGATGCCCAACGCGCCGCGGATCTTTCTGGAGTCGGGCGCGCCCGAACTCGACGTGCAGATGGACATGTCCGACGAGGACGTCGGCGGCGGCATGGTCGAGGTGATCGTGCGCGTGACCGTGACGGCACAACTCGGCGGCAAGACGCTGTTTCTCGTCGAGGCCAAGCAGGCGGGGATCTTCGAACTGCGCGGGATTCCCGAACCGCAGCGCTCCGCCGTGCTCGGCATCGTCTGTCCGGGGATCGTCTACCCGTACCTGCGCGCCAATGTCGCCGACCTGATCACCCGCACGGGCATGCCGCCCGTCCATCTGGCGGAGATCAATTTCGAGGTGATGTATCACCAGAAGGAAGCGGCGAAGAACGCCGACAACGCTTCCGGACTGATCATCCCCCCGCAATCGCAGACGCGGCAGTAAGGTCCGCCGCACCGGCGGGCGTTGCCGACGCGAATCGGGCCACGCGACAGATCTCGGGGGTTCCGTGCGGATCACGATATTGGGTGCCGGAGCATGGGGAACCGCGCTGGCCAGCGTGCTCGCCGCGCGCGACGAGGTCCTGCTCTGGGCGCGTGATCCCGGCCAGGCGACGGCGATTGCGGCGACCCGCCGCAACGAGCGCTATCTTCCCGGCGCCATGCTGCCCGACGGCGTTGTCGTTTCGTCGGATCTCGATGCCGCGCTGGCGCATACCCGGCTCGTCCTGCTGGCCGTGCCGGTAGCGGCCCTGCGCCCGCTCGCGGGCGCGCTGCGCGCGCGGGGACACGTCGGGCCGGTCGTCTGGCTCAGCAAGGGCCTGGAACGCGACACCCATCTGCTGGCCCATCAGGTCATGGCGGTGGAGTTGCCCGGCGTCCCCGTCGGTCCGCTCTCGGGGCCGAGTTTTGCGCAAGAGGTGGCGCGGGGCCTGCCCACGGCGCTGGTGGTGGCCGGCGACGCAGGCCTTTGCGCCGCCGCGACCGCGGCGCTGCATGGCGGCAATCTGCGCATCTATTCCAGCGACGATGTCGTCGGCGTCGAGGTCGGCGGTGCCGTCAAGAACGTGCTGGCGATCGCCGCCGGAATTGCGGACGCGCTCGAACTGGGAACCAATGCGCGCGCTGCCCTGGTGACGCGCGGACTGGCCGAAACCCGCCGCTTCGGCGCAGCGCTCGGCGCGCAGGCCGAAACCTTCATGGGTCTGGCGGGCCTCGGCGACCTCGTGCTGACCTGCACGGGGGATCTGTCGCGCAATCGCCGCGTCGGCCTCGCGCTGGGCCGGGGGGCGGATCTTGCGACCACCTTGCGGGAGCTCGGTCACGTTGCCGAGGGCGTGTGGTCGGCGCCGGCGATCGTTGCCCGCGCCCGCGCCGCGTCCGTCGAAATGCCGATCTGCGAAGCCGTCTGTGCCGTGCTCGAGGGCCGGGTTTCGCCCCGCGCGGCGGTGGAGCGGCTGCTGGCCCGCGATCCGCGCATGGAGCGGCAGTGATCCATGCCGCCCTTCGCCCATCGCTCCGCCGCACCGCCACCCGGCGCAGCCGTGCGCCGCGCGTTGTACCCCGTGGCGGACCGTCTACCATGCCGGTGCCGCGCTTCCCTGAACTTACCCCGCCTGCCGGCGTCGAACGGGTCTCCCGACGCGCCCACGGCCTCCTTCGCGCCCATTTCTCCCCATGAACATCCCCCGCCGCTTCGCCATCGTTGCAGCCGCCGTCGGTATCGGTGCCGGCGCGCTGCTGTCCTCCTTCATCACCTCGCAGTGGCGCAGCACCATGCATACGAAGCCGCTGGTCATGCCGGCGGGCCAGAAACTGGAATCGGCGCAGCTCGAGCGGCTTTCCCTGTTGCCGCCGTTCCAGCTCCAGCAGCAGGGGGGGCCGCTCACCCCGGCATATCTGCGCGGGCGTTGGTCTTTCGTTTACTTCGGGTACACCAACTGTCCCGAAGCCTGCCCGACGACGCTTTCGATGCTTCGGCAGGTGCAGACCGCACTGCGCAAGCAAGGGCTCACTCCGCCGCGAATCGTCTTCATTTCGGTGGACCCGCGCCGCGACACGCCGCAACTGCTCGCCCGCTACGTGGCGAATTTCGGCAGCGACACGCTTGCCGCGACGGGAGACGACGACGCGCTGCACGAGCTGACGCCGTTTTTCGGCGTGAAGTACCAGCGCAACGACAGCCAGGACAAGCTCCACTACTCGGTGGACCATTCCGCCCTGGTGTTCCTCGTCACGCCGGATGACCGCTGGCTCGCCACCTTCCCGCCGCTCGCCGACACGCCGCAGGTGACGCACGACACCGCGGCGATGATGACGGTGCAGTGGAACTGATCGCGGGCGAGGGGGAGGGCGGCTGCGGCATTACGCCGGCGCCGCTTCGTACCCCTCTTCCTGCACCGCGGCGATGAGCGCCTGGGGCGCGGCATCGCCATGCACCACCGCGCCGCCCGGCCGCAGCGTCACCTCCGCGCGTTCCACGCCCGGCACCCGTTCCAGCGCCTTGGTCACGGCGCGGACGCAGTGCTCGCAGGTCATTCCGGTGATTGCCAGTTTGATGTCGTTCATCGGTCTCTCCAAGAAAGAACTTCCTAGCCGGAGGCGGCCTCGGGTTCGAGCCCGGATTCAGCCCGGGGTTCAGCCTGGAACGCCTGCAGCCGCTTCAGCCGCAGGCTGTTGCTGAGGACGAAGATCGACGACAGCCCCATCGCCACTCCGGCCAGCATCGGATTCATGCGGACGCCCAGCGGCGCCGCCGCCCCGGCGGCGATGGGAATCAGCAGGATGTTGTAGAAAAACGCCCAGAACAGGTTGCCGCGAATGTTGGCCAAGGTGCGCCGGGCGGTGGTCATCGCCGTGACCACCTCGCTCAACTGGCCGCGGGTCAGCGTCACGTCGGCGGCTTCGATCGCGATGTCGGTTCCGGTTGCCAGGGCGATGCCGACATCGGCCCGGGCGAGCGCCGGTGCGTCGTTGATGCCGTCGCCCACGAATGCCACCCGATGCCCCGCCCGCTGCAGCTCGGCGACGACGCCCGCCTTGTCCTGCGGCAGCACCTCGGCGTGCACCGCGCCGATGCCGAGCCGCGCGGCGACCGCTTCGGCGGTGCCGCGGGCGTCGCCGGTGACCATCGCCACCGCGACGCCGTCGCGCTGCAGCGCCCGCACCACCGCATGCGCCTCCGGCTTCACCGGATCGGCGATGGCGAGCAGCCCGATGGCCGTGCCGTCGGCCGCGACGTACACCACCGTGCGCCCGGCTCCTTCGAGCGCCGCGGCGCCGCCCGCGAGCGCCGCAGTGTCGACGCCTTCCTGTTCCAGGAACCGCCTGGTTCCCACGCGCACCGTCCGCCCCGCGACCTGCCCGGCGATGCCGTGGCCGGCGACGGCGCGGAAATCCGCGACCGCTTCGATCGCCAGGCCGCGTTCCCGGGCGGCGGCGAGAATCGCCCGCCCCAGCGGATGTTCGGAGGCCGACTCGAGCGCCGCGGCGAGGCGCAGCGCCTCCTCCGGCGCCGGACCGGCCGAGGCAACCAGCGCGGGCCGGCCTTCCGTGAGCGTGCCGGTCTTGTCGAAGAGCACGGTGTCGACCTTCGACAGCGTCTCGAGCGCCTCGCCTTTGCGAAACAGCACGCCCAGTTCCGCCGCGCGGCCGGTCCCCACCATGATCGCCGCCGGCGTGGCGAGGCCCATGGCGCACGGACAGGCGACCACCAGCACGGACACCGCCGCCACCAGGGCGACGCTCACGTTGCCCGCGACCGCCAGCCAGATCGCGAACGCCGTCAGCGCGATCAGGATGACCGCGGGCGTGAAGACCCCCACCACCCGGTCGGCGACCCCCTGGATCGGCAGCTTGCCGGTCTGGGCGCTTTCCACCAGCCTGATGATCTGCGCCAGCACCGTGTCCCGGCCCACCGACGTCGCCTCGACGACCAGCCGCCCATCCTGGTTCACGGTGCCGCCGACCACCCGGTTGCCCGATTCCTTCGCCACCGGCAGGGGTTCGCCCGTCAGCATCGATTCGTCGACGTGCGCGCGTCCCGCCGCCACGCGCCCGTCCACCGGCATGCGCTCGCCGGGGCGCACCACCACGCGGTCGCCGACGTGCAGCTGCGCGATCGGCACCTCCTGCTCGGTGCCTTCGGCATCCAGGCGGCGGGCGGTCTTGGCCTGCAAGCCGGCCAGCTTGCGGATCGCCGCCGAGCTGCGGCCCTTCGCCAATTCTTCGAGGTACTTGCCGGCCAGCACCGCCGCCACCACCACCGCAGCGGAGTCGAAATAGACGTGGCGCGCATCGGGCGGAAACCATCCCGGCGCGAGCAGCACCAGCGCGCTGTAGCCCCACGCGGCGCCGGTTCCGGTCGCCACCAGCGAATTCATGTCCGGCGATCCGTGGCGGTAGGCGATCAGACCGGGCCGAAAGAAGCGCCGCCCCGGCCCGAACAGCACCACCGTCGCCAGCAGCAGCTGGACTCCGTCCCAGAAGTGCGCAACCGGGCTCGTCCGCGCCAGCATCCGGTGCCAGGCGGGCACGAACGCCGCGCCCATCGCCAGCGCCAGGATCGGCAGGGTCAGACCGATCGCCAGCAGGACGTCGCCGGCCATCGCGCGCAGTGCCGCCTGCCGGTGTGCCGCCCCGTCGCCGGCGTCGTCCCGGTCGAGCGGTCGGGCCGCATATCCGGCTTCCGCGACGGCATCGCTCAGGGTTTGCAGGTCCACCGTCGCGGGAACGTAGCGGACGCGCGCACGTTCGGTGGCGAGATTGACCGTCGCATCGAGCACCCCCGGCCGGCGACGCAGCGCCCGCTCGACCCGCGCGACGCAGGACGCGCAGGTCATGCCCTCGATCGCGAGGTCGGCATCGGCGAGCACCGGCTCGTAGCCGATCTCCTGGATCGCCGCGGCGATCCGCGGCGGATCGATCTGCGCCGGATCGAAGCGCACGTCGGCGCGCTCCGTCGCCAGATTCACGCTTGCCGACGCCACGCCCGGCAGCTTGTTGAGGGTCCGTTCGACGCGGGCGCTGCAGGAGGCGCAGGTCATGCCCTCGATGCCGATGGTCAGGTCGGCTGGCGTTGCGGTGGTTTCCATCGATTGGCGGCGCGGCGAGCGCTTGGTGCGACCACGTCCACTCTACACCCGAAGAGCCCGCGACCCGCTGCCGGCGCAGGCGTCAGGAGCCGCGCAGATCGCCGCCGGGAAACCCGTTCTGTCGCCATGCTTCGAAGACCGCCACCGCGACGGCGTTGGATAGATTCAGACTGCGATTGCCGGGCCGCATCGGCAGCGTGAGTCGCCGTTCGGGCGCGATCGATGCCAGCACATCATCCGGCAGCCCGGCGGTCTCCGAACCGAACAGCAGCCAGTCGCCGGGCCGGAACGCCGCGGTGTCGTAGCGGATCGTTCCGCGCGCGCTGAACGCGAAGATCCGTTCGGGGTCGGGCGCGCAGTCCGCGCGCCACGCCGCGAGGCCGGCATGCACGCGCATCGACGCGAACTCGTGATAGTCCAATCCGGCGCGGCGCATCTTGGCGTGGTCGATCGGAAACCCCAGCGGCTCGATGAGATGGAGCTGCGCTCCGGTGTTCGCGCAGAGTCGGATGACGTTGCCGGTGTTGGGCGGAATCTGCGGGTTGACGAGGACGACGTGAACCAT
Organism: Pseudomonadota bacterium; assembly: GCA_021838715.1. Lineage (GTDB taxonomy): Bacteria > Pseudomonadota > Gammaproteobacteria > Burkholderiales > Burkholderiaceae_F > GJ-E10. The sequence goes on from JAKCCX010000016.1 coordinate 14,470, forward strand.
GGCGGGCGGATCGGAGGCGAACTTGCGGTGGATGTCGGAGGATTGTCGGGGGATGGTCCGGCGATTGTCTGGTGATTATCGGGTCACTTTCCGCTGACCCGCGACCCATCGTCCGGCCGCGCCGATCCGCACAGGATCAGCCGCGGAATCGCGTCGTCGCCGCTCCAGAGGATGGCGTTCTGTTCCAGGCGGCTGCCCATCGCCCGCGCGGTGTCGAGGTCGAGTCCGTACACGAGGAAGCTCTCCTCCCCCGGCCACGGCTCGGTCGGGTGCAATCCGATTCCGGGCACGAAGGCCAGGCGCGCCCGGCCTAGCTCCTCCGCCAGACGCCGCTGCCGCGCGGCATTGGCGGCGGGGTCGAGAATCCGGCTGAACGGATTCCAGGCGGTCACGAAGGCGCTGCAGCCGACGTTCCGGCGATGCTGGGCGCGCCGCAGCGGCGCACTGAACCGATCGACGTGCAGGGAAAACGGCGGTTCCTCGAACACGCGGTATTCGGTCTCCCGATACGCCCGGATGGTGCGCGGATCGATCGCGGCAGGCGAAACCAAGCGGACTCCCGAGGTCGTTTTGCAATGCGGTGCGAATGCCCGCATTATGCAAGGCTCCGGGTCGTGCGCGGCCCCGCCACCATTTCGCATCATGTCGCATTCCGATCTCGCCGCCGGGGCCGCGCGCACCGGCATGGGCTTCAAAGAGTTCGTCGCCTTCATCGCCGCCGTCATGGCGACCAACGCCCTCGCCATCGACACCATGCTGCCGGCGCTGCCGCTCATCGGCCGGGCGCTCCACATCGCGCACGAAAACGATCGCCAGTGGATCGTCACCGCGTACCTGCTGGGCTTCGGCGTGGCGCAACTCGTGTACGGCACGCTGGCCGACCGCTACGGCCGGCGGCCGGTGCTGTTCGTCGCGCTCGCGCTCTACGCCTTGTTCAGCGTGTTTGCCGGCATGGCCGATTCGCTGCACACCATGCTGATCGCACGGGTGCTGCAGGGCATCGGCGCGGCCGGAACGCGCGTGCTCGCGGTGTCGATCGTGCGCGACCGCTATGCCGGCCGGCAGATGGCGCGCGTGATGTCGCTTGCGTTCCTGGTCTTTTTCGCGGTGCCGGTGGCGGCGCCGTCGATCGGGCAGCTCGTCATGCTGGTCGAACCGTGGCGCGCGGTCTTTCATCTGCTCGCGCTGTTCGGCGCCGCAGTCGCGGTGTGGGGCGCCGTGCGCCTGCCCGAAACCCTGCACGAATCCGACCGGCTGCGCATCGAAATCGCCCGGATCGCCGCGGCGTTCCGGCAGTGCGTATCCGACCGCAAGGCCGTCGGATACACCTTCGCACAAGCCATCCTCTTCGGCGGCCTGCTGGGATACATCAACGCGGCGCAGCAGATCTTCACCGACGTCTATCACGTGCCGTCGCGATTCCCGATCCTCTTCGGCTGCACCGCGGCATTCCTGGCGGCGGCATCGCTGCTCAACGCGCGCATCGTCGGGCGGCTCGGCATGCACCGCGTCTCGCACGCGGCGCTGTTCGGATATGTCGCCGTCGCGGCATCGCATGTGGCGATCGCCCGGCTGGGCGGCGATACCCTGTGGGTGTTCGCCGGGGCGCAGGCCTTGATCCTGTTCTGCATCGGCTTGATCGGACCCAATTTCGGCGCGCTCGCCATGGAATCGATGGGGCATGTCGCGGGCACCGCATCATCGCTGCAGGGTTTCGTCACGTCGGTCGGCGGCGCTCTGGTGGGATTCGCGATCGGCCAGCAATTCGACGGCACGACCCTGCCCATCTGCGTCGGCTATCTCGTCGTGGCGCTCTCGGCCTTGGCGATCGTGATCGCTACCGAAGGCGGCCGGCTGTTCCATTCGACCGCGCCGGCCGCCACGGTCGACGTGCCGTAAGATCCTCCGCACACGAAGATCTCGTTCGGCGGGATCGCGAGCAATCGATGAAAATCGGCGTCGTCGGCGGCGGCATCAACGGCCTGTGTTGCGCCTGGGAGTTGGCGCGGCAGGGCCACGCCGTGCACCTGTTCGAGCGCGATCGCCTGATGCAGGCCACCAGCCGGGCCACCTCCAAGCTCCTGCACGGGGGGCTGCGCTATATCGAGAACGGCGAATTTCGCCTGGTGCGCGAGGCGCTGCACGAGCGCGACGCCTGGTTGCGCCGCGCGCCCGAACTGGCCCGCCCCTTGCGCCTGGTCGTGCCGCAATACGCCGGCGGCCGGCGCGGGCGCCTGATGATCGGGCTCGGCCTGTGGATCTATGACCGGCTCGCCGGCGACAGCGCGCTCCCCGGGTACCGGCATCTGCGCGCCCCGGAGCTGTTGCGGCGCCTGCCGGGCCTGCGCCGAGACGGGCTGCAGGGAGGGTACGAGTTTTCCGACGCCCAGATGGACGATTACCGGCTCGGGCTGTGGGTCGCCGAGCAGGCAAGGCAGGCGGGGGTCCGGATCGGCGAGGGCGAGGAGGTGATCCGCTGCGACGAGGAGGGTGGCGTCTACACGGCGGCCGCCGAGCACCGGTTCGACCGCGTGCTCAACGTCGCCGGCCCGTGGGCGGGAGCGCTGCTGCAGCGCAGCGGGCTCGCCGCGCCGGTTCGCCTCGACCTGGTCCGGGGCAGCCACCTGATCCTCGAGCGCGCGTGCGAACAGGCGCTTCTGCTCGAGGTGCCCGGCGAGAAGCGGATCTTCTTCGTGCTGCCGTGGCAGGGGCATACGCTGGTCGGCACCACCGAAGTGCGCCAGCGTCTCGACGAGGCGATCTCGCCCAGCGTCGAGGAAGAGCGCTATCTGCTGCGCGCGTACGGCCACTATTTTCCGGCGGAGACGCCCGAAGTCGCGGGGCGCTTCGCGGGCGTGCGGCCCCTCCTCGCGGGCGCCGCCAACCCGAGCGACGCGAGCCGGGAATACGTCATCCACCGCAGCGGCCGGCTGATCACCGTCTTCGGCGGCAAGTGGACCACCGCGATGGCCTTGGCGCGCCGGGTCGCGGCCGCGGTCTCCTGAACCGGCGCGAGCGCATTGCGGCCGGATTCCGGATTCGATTGGCAGCCTGTTACCCTTGCAACCCGACTTTCCGCCTCGCCGGCATGTCTGCGCGAGTCGGTTCCGGGTGTCGGTCCGATCCTGCCGCTCGATCCAGGCACGGGGTCGGGCCGGGCCTCCGGGCCGGGTCCTGGCGTGGAGCAAATCCTGGTGAGGAGTAACGATGTCGTCCTTTCGGCTTGGCATATTGGTGATCGGCCTGGTGGTCATTCTGCTGCCCATCCTCTTTCTGGCCGCTTCGGTCTGGGATTCCCTGCGATCGAAATGGCGCGCAAAGAATGATGGGAAGTGACCGAACGGCCGTCGTGCGCAGCCGGAGACGGTGGTGCACGAAGTCCTTGCGAGGCCTCGGTTCCCGGCGGCCGGCGTGACCGGTCGGTGCGCAGTGGCCGGGGCGGTTCGGCCGAAGCGTGCGGCGGTGTGGCGATTCCCGCGTCGCAACACCGGCCGCACACGATGAGGCGATGGACCTGACCTCGCTGTACGTGCTCTCGATCGCCTTCGTCGCAGCCCTCGTCCGCTCGACGTTCGGGTTCGGCGAGGCGCTGTTCGCCGTCCCGCTGCTGGCCTTGTGGCTGCCGCTCCAGATCGTCACGCCGCTGGTTGTGCTGCTGTCCATCACGATCGCGGGAAGTGTGGTGGCCCAGGACTGGCGGCATGTCCACCTGCGCGGCAGCCTCGGGCTGCTCGTGCCCTCGCTGGCGGGCATCCCCTGCGGCCTGATGCTGCTGTCGAGCCCCTACCAGTTGCCGATGAAGGTTGGCCTCGCAGTGTCGATCCTGGGTTTCGCCGCATATGGTCTGGCGGGGCGGGATCTGCCGCACCTCGAGCGGGACAAGCCCGCCTGGTTGCTCGGCTGCGGGTTTTGCGCCGGCCTGCTCGGCGCCGCGTTCGGCATGAACGGTCCGCCGCTGGTGATCTACGGAACCATGCGGCGCTGGTCGGCGCAGAAATTCCGCGCCACGTTGCAGGGCTATTTCCTGCCGGCCAGCCTGCTCGCCATGGCGGGGTACCGCCTCGATGGTCTATGGCAGCCCGCCGTCACCCGCTACTACCTGCTTTCGTTGCTGACGACGATCCCGGCGACGCTGCTCGGGCGATCGATCAATCGACGCATGCACCCGCAGGGCTTCGTGCGCTACGTCTACGCAGGGCTGGTCGTGATCGGCACCGTGCTGCTGGTGCAGGCCGCGTCCGCATGGCGCCACGCAGCAGGGTAGGCCCGGATGTGCCGGCGGTCGCATGGACATCGCGAACGCCCGCGGATAATCTGACGTCCCGTGCGGACCAAGCGGCCTGCTCGCCGGAAATGCCGAGGCGATTCGGATCGCACCGAGCCCGGAGTTGACGATTTGCCCAGACCATCGACAAATAAAAAGGAAGCGCGTGCGGCCCGGCGACGGCGAGAGGTTGCCGTAAAGTTCGTGATCTTCGGCGGCGCCGCCACGTTCGGGCCGCTGCTTCTGGCGTGGTCGCCAATTGGCAAGGGGCTCACCGCGACCATCCCATTGGGCCTCCTCATGCTTGCGGGCGGTGCGGTGATGCTCTGGTTGGAGAACTCCGGTACAGCGGCGGCGGTTCCCGCCGTCGACCACCGGCATTGGAGGCCGGCCGAAGCGGCACGACGTGAGCCCGCGATGCCGTTGTCCTCGCTCGACGAGAACGCATATGAATATTGGCGCGCCGACGCGACAACCATGGCTCGTGATCTGCGCCCGACGTCGTGGTGTGCCGACGCGGCGACCACGGCTAGTGATCTGCGTCCGACGTCGTGGAGCGCCGCGGTATTCGACGTCATCGAATGGCGCCGCTTCGAGGCCGTCGTCGAGGCCTTGTTCCGGCAGGCCGGATTCGAAACCAGGTCGCAATCGCACGGCGCCGACCAGGGCGTGGACGTGTGGCTATATTCGAACGCCCGACCGGACGTGGCCATCGGGCTCATTCAATGCAAGCACTGGCTAGGCAAGCGCGTCGGCGTCGACAAGATCCGGGAGCTTCGTGGCGTCATGGCGGCGATGAAAGTGGAGCGCGGCCTGTTCGCGACGACGTCCACATTCACCGACGACGCCGTCGCGTTTGCCAAGGACAACGACATCGATTTGCTCGACGTGAACAGATTGATCGCGATGATCGCCAGGCGGCCACCCGAAGACCAGCAGAAATTGCTCGACGTGGCGTTGGAGGGGGATTACGGACGGCCGACGTGCGTGAATTGCGGGATCAAGATGGTGGAGAGAACGTCGAGGAAGGACGGCGGCAAGTTCTGGGGCTGCAAGAATTATCCCGGGTGCAAGACGACGCTGCCGATGCGGGCGGCAGGTTCGGCGTAGTGTCGGATCGCCCTCCGCCCGAAATTGCTCGGGCCGACGTACAGGAAATCCTTGTGGGTTCGCCGATGTCCGCGAAGCGGTGCGATCTGATGAAATCCGGTTTGGACTGCCGCACGCCGTGAGCGATCTCTGATGAACGAAGGGAAGACGACGATGAGAGTACGACACCTCGCAATCGCGTGCGTAGCTGTGATCGCCCTGGCTGGATGTGGGACGAGCAGCCGCCCTGTCGCCGCCGTAGCGGGTCGCAGTCCGTATCCCGGCCGCGACAAGACGTGGTTCGCCATGCATCCGAAGGCGCTCAGCGAAGAGGATGCCTGGTGCAGGAACAACGGCGGATTCATGAATCCTACGGCAAGAATCCAGAGCAAGAACTACGATCCGGCCTGCGACGCCGCATCGGACGAATACTTCAAGAGCATGATCCGGAACGAATGATCGCCGTTGCGTGCACGACCTCGGCGCCTTGTGTACCCGCATCGGGTCCGTACCCAGACCCCCACTCCCCGAAGTCCAAAATCCGAAACGGGTGCGCGCGGCAAGCCGCCCGCCTCCCGCATGCTCACGCCTCGTCGGCGGGGGATGCTCCATTCGCCAGCGCCGTGTCGACGGCTTGCGGCGCGATCCGCTTGGTCGGCTTGATGCCGAGATCGCGCAGCATTTCGGCCTGCCGGATCGCGTTGCCGCGGCCCGAAACGAGTTTTCGCTCCGCGCTTGCGTAGGCGTTCTGCGCGGCGGCGAGGCGGTCGCCGACGAGGCGCAGGTCATCGACGAATCCCGCCAGCTTGTCGTAGAGCTCCGCGCCGCGGCGGGCGATTTCCTGCGCGTTGCGGTTCTGCTGTTCCTGCCGCCACAGATGCGCGACCGTCCGCACGACGAAGAGAAGGGTGGACGGGCTCACCAGCAGCACGTTGCGCTGCCATGCGTCCAGGAAGAGTTCCGCGTCGGCGTCCACGGCGAGCAGGAAGGCGGGTTCGATCGGAACGAACATCAGCACGAAATCGATGCCGCCGGCACCGTGGAGCAACTGGTAGTCCTTCGCCGCGAGGCTGCGCAGGTGGCCGCGTACGGAATCGAGGTGCTCGGCGATCGCCGCCTTGCGCTCGGCTTCGGTTTCGGCGGCGGCGTAGCGGTCGTACGCCACCAGGGAAACCTTCGCGTCGACCACGAGCTTGCGGCCGCCGGGCAGTTCGATCACCACGTCGGGCTGCAGGCGCCGTCCGTCCGCCGTCACTTCGGAGGCCTGCGCCGCGTATTCGAAGCCTTTGCGCAGCCCCGAGGCTTCCAGCACGCGCTCCAGGATGTATTCGCCCCAGGCGCCTTGCGTCTTCGACGACCCCTTGAGGGCGGACGTCAGATTCTTCGCGTCGGCGCTCAGCGTCTGGTTGAGCGCGACGAGCTGCCGCAGCTGTTCGGCGAGCGCACTGCGGTCCTTGCCTTCCTGGACGTAGACCTCCTCGACCTTGGACTGGAACTCGCCGATCCGCGCCCGCAGGGGGTCGAGCAATCCGGCGAGGTTGACCCGGTTCTGTTCGGTGAACCGGGTCGACTTCTCTTCGAGGATGTCGTTGGCCAGCGCCTTGAACTGATGGATCAGGGCTTCCTTCGCATCCGCGAGCAGCTGCAGTTTTTCCGCGGCGCTGCGCCGTTCGGCATCGAGCAGGACCTGCAGGGCCTTGCGTTCGCCTTCGAGCGCTGCGCGCTCGCGGCCGGCGTGGTCCAGCCGTTCCCGCCATTGCGCGGACTCGTCCCTGGCGGCGCGGATCTGCGCCGCCGCGGCGCGCCATGCCGCAAACCCGCCCGCCGCGAATCCGATGAGCCCCGTGATCGATCCTGCGGCCAGTTCGCCGGTTCCGAATGTCATATGCACGGAAACTCCTGGGCCGGGGATGCCCAATACAGTCCGGTCCGGATCGTAAACGAGCCGTCCTCCTCATACCCCAGCGCCTGCCGCACCTCCGCCGGCGCTTCGGTCTGCAGGCGGCGGATCATTGCGACGGCGTCCGGCGGCGTGCGCATGCGCTCGACCCAGGACGCGAACTCCAGGCGCAGGGGCCAGGTCTCGTGCGCGGTCACGGTGAAGCCCGCCGCCGCCAGCATGGCCTGCCACTGGCGCGGCGCGTGGCTGCGCACGTGCGAGCGGTCGCGCAGCAGCTCGATCGTCTGCAGATGGGTATCCGCGAGCGGGTCCTCTTCGCCTTCGGTGTCGATCATCAGCAGATGGCCGCCCGGCTTCAGGACGCGGCGCATTTCCCGCAACGCCGCCTCGATCCGGCGCCAGTGATGCGCGCTCTTGCGCGAGCAGACGAGGTCGAAGGACTCGTCGGCGAACGGCAGGCGGTCGCCCGCGGCTTCCACCGTTTCGATCTGCGGCAGATGCCGCGCCGCCGCCGCATCGCGCACGACCGCCAGCATCCCGGGCGCCGGGTCGAGCGCCACGACCCGGGCGAAGTCCGGCGCGATCGCAAAGCTCAGATGCCCGGCGCCGCAGCCCACGTCGAGGGCGGCCGCCGCCGGGGCCGCCGCGGTTTGTCCGGCCGCGTGTCGCGCCAGCTCCTGCGCGCGGACGAGATCCGGACCCTGCGCATGGACCGCGCTGGTCAGATAGGCGCGCGCCTGCGCGTCGAATTGCGCCAATACCGTCTGCTCATGCGTCGACATCGGATTGCTCCTTTCCCGATCGGTAGCCTTCAAAAAGTTGCCGCAGCGTCTCCGAGCCGATCTCGGCCGCGGTGGCGTCGGCGTGCCGCTGCACGATGGTGTGGAATTCCGCCTGCATCGCGCGCGGCAGCACCACGCCATGGTCGCGCTCGAGCAGGTAGGACACGCCGCCCTTGCCGGACTGGCTGTTGATGCGCACGACGCCATCGTAGCTGCGTCCCAGATCCGCCGGGTCGATCGGCAGATACGGCACCTCCCAGAAGCCGCGCGGGTCCTGCGCGGCGAAGCCCTTCTTGATCGCGTCCTGGTGCGACCCCGAAAACGCCGTGTAGACCAGGTCGCCGGCATACGGGTGGCGCGGCGGAATCGTCATGCCGGTGCACGCCTCGTAGCAGCGCGCGATCGCCGGCAGATCCGAGAAATCCAGCCCGGGCGCAATGCCTTGGGTGTAGAGGTTCAAGGCCAGGGTGATGAGATCGGCGTTGCCGCTGCGCTCGCCGTTGCCGAACAGGCATCCCTCGACCCGCTGTGCGCCCGCCAGCATCGCCAATTCCGCGCAGGCGACCCCCGTGCCGCGATCGTTGTGGGTGTGCACCGACAGGACGACGTGCTCGCGCGCATCGAGATTGCGGTCCATCCATTCGATCTGATCCGCGAACACGTTGGGGGCGGCCACTTCGACGGTGGTCGGCAGGTTGACGATCATCGGCCGTCCGGCGCCGACTCCCCAGGCGCGCATGGCGGCGTGGCAGGCGGCCAGCGCCACCTCGGGTTCGGTGGCGCTGAAGGTCTCCGGCGAGTACTGCAGGATCCATTCGGTTGCCGGAAAGCGCTCGGTTGCGCGCCGGACATGGGTGACCTGCGATTCGATGAAGCGCAGCATTTCCGGCACCGTCATGCCGAAGACGATGCGCCGCCATGCCGGCGCGGTGGCGTTGTAGACGTGCACGATGGCGCGGCGGGCGCCGCGCAGGGAGGCGACCGTGCGGTCGATCAGGTCCTCCCGCATCTGGGTCAGGACCATCGGCGTGACGCCGTCGGGAATCCGGTCCTCTTCGACCAGGGCGCGGACGACGTCGAAGTCGGTCTGCGATGCGGACGGGAACCCGAGTTCGATCTCGCGGAAGCCGATCCCGACGAGCGCATCGAAAAAGCGCAGCTTGCGCGCGCGGCTCATCGGCTCGAACAGCGCCTGGTTGCCGTCGCGCAGGTCGGTGGCAAGCCAGATCGGCGCCTGGCGGAGGGTGCGTGCCGGCCATTGCCGGTCGGGCAGGGAAACCGGCGGGAACGGCCGGTACTTCGTTTCGGGATTCGGAATCATCGTGTTTCCCCCAGGGAACAACGCCCTGCGCGATCGTCGCGCAGGGATCAGGACGAACCCGGGATGGACCCGGGCGGACCGGATGCGCGCACCCCTGCGGCGCTCCGAAGGGCGGAGCGCCATCGCACGGCCGGGGTCAGGGGGAAATCAGAACGTCGCGGGGACGTCGTGGCGCGCAGGCCGACCCCGGCCCGGCGCTAGTCGGGCCAGCGGCAGGGCGCAACGCAGGTTGCGGGGGGTCGGTGCGCGGGAGATCACGGCCAAAGCGTATGCGAATGCGCAGAATCGGTCAATCGACTTCGACTTCGCTCGCCAGGTTTGCGGCGCGACGCCGCCCAACCGGCTATCCTGCTGCCGCCATGGATCCCGTCGCCCACCTCCCCCACGCCGCCGGCGTCACCCTCACCGCCGCGCAGCACGTGCTGACCGTGCTCTCCGGGAGCGCGGTCGGCTTCACCCTCGGCATCATCGGCGGGGGCGGGTCCATCCTCGCCGTGCCGCTCCTGTTGTATCTCGTCGGGTATCCGGATCCGCACGTGGTGATCGGCACCACCGCGTTTGCCGTTTCGATGAACGCCTACGCCAACCTGGCGCTGCATGCACGTGCCGGCAACGTGCGATGGCGGCAGGGCATCCTGTTTGCGGTGGTCGGCGCGACGATGGCCTTCGTCGGCTCCAGCATCGGCAAGGCCGTCGACGGCCGGCGCCTGCTGTTCCTGTTCGCCTTGCTGATGCTCGCGATCGCGGTCCTGATGGTGCGCCAGCGCGCCATGGCCGCGATGCTGGAGAAGGCGAAGGCGCAGTGCAGCGAGGGTCTGTGCGCCGCCCGTCTCGCCGGCTCGGCGGCCCTGGCGGGTGCATTCTCCGGATTCTTCGGCATCGGGGGCGGGTTCCTGATCGTTCCCGGCCTGGCGTTGCCGACGGGGATGCCCATGGTCACCGCGGTGGGAACCTCGCTGATCTCGGTGGGTACGTTCGGTCTGACCACCGCGCTGAACTACGCCCGCTCGGGAATGCTGGACTGGCGGGTGGCCCTGCAGTTCATCGCCGGCGGCATCGTCGGCGGCTGGGCCGGCACCCGCGCCGCCACCCGGCTCGGACGCGACGGCAAGGGCACGCTGAACTGGATTTTTGCGGGGATGGTCGTCGCGGTCGCGTCGTACATGTTGTATAAAAATGCTCCCTAGGCGCGAGGGCGATCCGCCCCCCAGGATCGCGGACGGATGCCGGCGGCGATGAACGCCTGCGCAAGATGAAGATTTTTTCGTGGTTGGTTGCAGCGTTCTGGTTCCTGTCGGGCGGCGCCTGCGCATATCGCGGCGTCGTGGTGGACGCGGTGACGCGCCAGCCCATCGCCGACGCCTCCGTCACCCTCGGTGACGCGGTCGTTCGGACCGCGGCAAGCGGCGGCTTCCGGATCGACGGGCGCGGGGCGGCACTGGGCGTCCGCGGCGCGGGATATGGCCGGCGCCGACTGCCGCTGGCCGGGTTCCACGACGGCGAAACCGTTGCGCTCGTGCCGTTTCGGCCCAAGGCGCTGTATCTGTCGTTCTATGGCATCGGCGATGCGCGCATCCGGCAGGCCGCGCTCGATGTCGCCGGCCACTCGGCCGTCAATTCCCTGGTGATCGACGTCAAGGGCGATCGCGGGATGATTTCGTACCGGACGGACGTTCCGCTGGCCGCGCGGATCGGCGCCCAGAAAATCGCCACGGTCCGCAATCTCCGGCAGCTGCTTCACGAGCTGCATCAGGCGGGTTTCTACGTCATCGGGCGCATCGTCGTGTTCAAGGACGACGTTCTCGCCGCGGCCAGACCGGATCTCGCCCTGGGTCGGGCGCGCGGCGGCATCTGGCGGGACCGGGAGGGATCGGCCTGGATCGATCCGTTCAAGACGCAGGCATGGGACTACGACATCGATGTCGCCGTCGATGCCGCACGCAACGGGTTCGACGAGATCCAGTTCGACTACGTCCGGTTTCCGGATGCCAAAGGCCTGATGTTTTCCCGGCCCGACACGCAGGCGAACCGCGTTGCCGCGATCACCGGGTTTCTGGCCGAGGCGCGCCGGCGGCTGACCCGCTACAACGTCTTTCTGGCCGCGGACGTCTTCGGCTATACGGTATGGAACACGGACGACACCGGGATCGGCCAGGATCTGCCCGCGCTCGCGCGCGAGGTGGATTACGTATCTCCCATGCTGTATCCGTCGGGGTTCCAATATGGCATTCCCGGGTATGCCGATCCGGTTCGGCATCCCTACGAAATCGTCATCCGATCGCTGCGCATGGCCCGCAAGCGCACCGGGCTGCCGCCGGTCCGCTTCCGTCCGTGGCTGCAGGCGTTTCGCGATTATGCGTTCGGCGGGCAGCCGTTCGGCGGGCCGGAGATTGCGGCCCAGATCGCGGCGGCCCGGGATTTCGGGTCGGACGGGTGGATGCTCTGGGATCCCAAAAACGTCTATTCGACCGCGGGCCTGCCGCCGCGTCCGGATGCCGCCGACGGACCGCGTTCCGGACCCCCCGCAGATCCGGCGCCAACCCTGCGCGCGGCGGCGTTGTCCGGCATCGCGCCGATCGTGGCGCGGGAGATCCGGGCCGGCCGGGTTCCCGGCGCGGTCGTGGTGGTCGGCAATGCCGGCCGGATCGTCTATCGCCGTGCATTCGGCGATGCCGCCCTGCGGCCCCGGAAAATCCCGATGACGGTCGGGACGGTTTTCGATCTCGCGTCCCTGACCAAGGTCGTGGCCACCACCACCGCCGTCATGCAGCTCGTGGATGCCGGGAAACTCGACCTCGACGCCCCCGTGGCCCGCTACTGGCCCGCGTTCGCGGCGAACGGGAAGGCGGCGATCACCCTGCGGGAGCTGCTCACCCATTACTCCGGCCTCGCGCCCGATCTGAATCTGCGCACGAAGTGGAAGGGCTATGGCACCGCGCTTCGCATGATCGCGGCGGAAGCGCCGCGGACGCCGCCGGGCAGCCGCTATTGCTACAGCGACATCAATTTCGAGGTGCTGGGAGAGGTCGTGCGGCGGGTCGCCGGAGAACCGCTCGATGCCTATTGCGCCGAGCACATCTTCCGGCCGCTGCGGATGCGCCATACGGAATTCCGGCCACCGGCTTCGTGGCGAAGCCGCATCGCCCCGACCGCGTACGTCGACGGCGCGCTGCGCTGGGGCGCGGTGCATGACCCGACCGCATGGCGCATGGGCGGCGTTTCGGGCCATGCCGGCCTGTTTTCGGATGCGGACGATCTCGCCCGGTTCGCCGAGGCGCTGCTCGACGGTGGCGCGCTCCACGGCGTGCGGGTGCTGGACCGCGCGTCCGTCGCCGAGATGACGGTGCCGCAGTCTCCGCCCGGCAAGCCGCGGCTTCGCGGGCTGGGATGGGATCTCGCGGCGCCGTTCGCGTCCGACGCCGCGGACCTTCCGCCCATCGGTGCGTACGACCACACCGGATTCACCGGCACGATGCTGTGGATCGACCCCGTATCCCGGACGTTCCTGATCGTCCTGACCAATCGCGTCCATCCGTTTGGCGGCGGGGACGCGCGCCCCCTGCGCAAGGCGCTGGTTCAGCTCGTGTCGGCGCAGTTTCCGGCGCTGACGGCGGCGCAAGTCGTGGCCAGGCGGCCGGCGCTGGCCCGTGCCGACGCGCCGAAAGCCGGGGCCGCCGTCGTGCGGACCGGGATCGACGTTCTGGAAGCCGAGCGCTTCGCGCCGTTGCGAGGTCTGCGCATCGGCCTGATCACCAACCAGACCGGCGTGGATGCCCGGGGCGTGTCCACCATTGCGTTGCTGTCGCGCGCACCCGGGGTGCATCTTGCCGCGATCTTCAGCCCCGAGCACGGATTGCGGGGCGTGCGCGACGGGGCGGTGCGCTCCGGCAGGGACCCCGATTCCGGGCTCCCGGTCTACAGCCTTTACGGCACGGTGCGCCGGCCCACCCGGGAAATGCTGCGGGGAATCGATGCGCTGGTTTTCGATGTTCAGGATGCCGGCGCCCGCTTCTATACCTACATCACGACCATGGCGTACGCCATGGCCGAGGCCGGGCGTCGCAACATGCCGTTCTATGTTCTGGATCGCCCCGACCCCATCGACGCGGCGGTCGTGCAGGGACCCGTCCTCGATGGCGATCTCGAATCGTTCACGGGGTATTTCCCTCTTCCCGTCCGGTACGGCATGACCATGGGGGAACTCGCCGGCATGTTCAACGCGCAGGATCACCTCGGGGTGCGCTTGCACGTGGTCCGGATGCAAGGGTATCGGCGCAGCGATTGGTTCGATCAGACCCGGATCCGCTGGGTCGATCCGTCGCCCAACTTGCGCAGCCTGGCCGAGGAGACGCTCTATCCCGGCGTCGCCCTGGTGGAGGGGGCCAACGTCAGCGTCGGGCGCGGTACGCCGACGCCGTTCGAGGTGTTGGGGGCCCCGTGGGTCCGGGCGGGACAACTGTCGCGGTATCTCGACCGCCGGAAGATTCCGGGCGTGCATTTTGCGCCGGCGACGTTCACGCCGGCCGCCGGTCCCTATGCCGGGCGACGCTGTCAGGGAGTGCGCATCGCGGTCGTCGATCGGGACGCCCTCGATGCGCCATCCCTGGGGGTCGAACTCGCAAGCGCGCTGACGCGCTTGTATCCCGCGCAGTTCCGGACCGATCGCACCCTCGGCATGGTGGGGTCGCGACCGGTGCTGGCCGCGATCGAGCGCGGCGAAGACCCGCGCCGCATCGCGGCGTCCTGGCAGCAGCCGCTTGCGCGCTTCGAAGGGATGCGTGCGCGCTACCTGCTCTATCCGTGAGCGCCCAAGGCCGCGACGGCGCCGGACGGGCGGCCTTGGGCCGCCCGCGGGGCGAATCAGTTGTTCACGACCCCCAGATCGGCGTCGACCGATTTCACGCCGATCACCCGGCAGGCGAGTTTCTTCGCGATGTGGCTTTCATAGCGCGAGTCGACGATGCCGCTGAGCGTGACCACGCCATGATCCGTCGTCACATGGATCGGATCGGCGGCAAACGCCGGATCGTTGTCGATCTGCTGCTGGACGGTGGCCGTGATCTGCTGGTCGGTGGGCATGGTCATCGTCTTGGCCGGGACGCCCGATGCCAGCAACACCGCGGTGGCCAAAAGGGAAATTTTGAGTACGTTGCGCATTTGGGGCCTCCCTTCCGCATCGCGGCGAGCACACACGACCCCACACCCGACGGGCTCGCCGCGCTTCGCGCCGTCAGGCGCCGGCCCCGCTGCTCCACGCAGGGAGCCAGTGTCCCCGCTTCCCGGCGTCATGCTCGTCGCATGCGCCGCGATGGGGGCGGTAATTATTCAGACTGCCGGTGCCCGGGGGAGTTCCGCGGCGGCGCGGGAGGGCCCGCATTGGATTGTCCGGCGTCGTCCGCAGCGGTCAGACCACCCGTTTGCGGAACAGCCACCCCGCCATCGACAGGGTGACGACGCCGATCGCGGCCATCGGCCAGAACTGCGGAGCGAGATCGGTGAATCCCGCTCCTTCGAGAAAGACGCTGCGCACGATGATCAGGAAATAGCGCATGGGGTTTACCCAAGTGAGGTGCTGGATCCACATCGGCATGTTGGCGATGGGCGTCGCGAATCCCGAAAGGATCACCGAGGGGACGATGAAGAGGAACGCGCCGAGCAGGGCCTGCTGCTGGGTCGCCGCGAGCGCGGAAATCGCCAGCCCGATGCCGGTGACGGCGAGCACGAACAGCAGCATCCCGAAATAGAGCGGCAGCAGGCTGCCGCGCAGCGGCACATGGAACCAGAACACCGCCGCGGTGATGATGATGGTCGCCTCGATCGCGCCGATGAGCATGCCGGGCAGGCCTTTTCCGAGCAGGATGTCGATCTGCCGCAGCGGCGTGACGAGGAGCTGGTCGAAGGTCCCCATCTCGCGCTCGCGCGCCACCGACAGCCCGACCACGAGCAGGGTCACCACCATGGTGAGCAGCGCGACGATGCCCGGCACGATGAACCAGCGCGAGGTGAGCGTCGGGTTGTAGCGCGTGCGGAGGTCGAGCGCCGCGGGCATCGGCGGCCCCCCATGGTCGGCGGACCATGCGAGCGCGAAGTCGTTGAGGATCGTGTTGGCGTAGCTCTCGATCAGGAGCGCCGTATTGGAATTGCGGCCGTCGACGATCATCTGCATGCGTGCGGGCCGGTGGACCAGCAGGTCGCGCGTGAAGTTCGAATCGATCACCAGGACCATCTGCACGCGGCGTTCGTCGATGAGGCGGTTGATCGGTTCGTCGCTGCGGATGGCTGCCTCGACCGAGAACGTCGGCGACCCGGCGAACCGGGCGATCAGGTCGCGCGACGGCTGGCTGTGGTCCTGATTGAACACGGCGATCGGCACATGATTGATGTCGAAGCTCGCGGCGTAGCCGAACACCAGGAGCTGCACCAGGGGCGGGCCGATCAGCACCGTGCGGCTGCGGGCGTCGCGCAGCACCGCGAGCAGTTCCTTCCGGATCAGGGCGAGAACCTGGCACCACATGGCGGTCAATCCAGGCGCTTGCGGGCGCTCGCGCGCACCAGGGTCAGGAAGATCGCCGCCATGCCCGCCAGCGCGATCGCATTGGGGACGATCACCGAGCGGACGTCGCCGGCCAGGAAGATCGATTGCAGGATCGCGACGAAATAGCGCGCGGCGACGATGTGCGTCAGGATCCGGATCGGCTGCGGCATGCTGTCGATGTCGAAGACGAATCCCGAAAGGATGAACGCCGGCAGGAACGCCGTGATGATCGCGATCTGCCCCGCGACGAACTGATTGCGGGCGAAGCTGGAGATCAGCAGGCCCATGCCGAGGGCGGCGAGCATGAACAGCGCCGACGTCGCGGTGAGCACGAGCATCGACCCGTGCAGCGGCACCCGGAACAGGAAGACCGCCATCGCGACCGATGCGGCCATGCCGCCCATGCCCAGCACGAAATACGGAATCAGCTTGGCCAGCACGATCTCCCGCATGCGCACGCGGGTGACCATCAGCGCCTCCATCGTGCCGCGCTCCCACTCGCGCGCGATGACCAGCGCGGTCAGCAGCGCGCCGGTGAGCGTCATGATCATCGCGATCAGGCCGGGCACCAGATAGTCCCGGCTGCGCACCGCCGGGTTGAATCGCACCTCGGGCTGCACGGCGAGCGGCAGTTCCAGGGGCTTTCCGGCGTCCTGCGCGCGGGCCGCGAGCCAGGTCGACCAGACCTGCTGCACGTACCCCTCGACGATCCGCGCGGTGTTGGCGTCGACGCCGTTGACGATGACGCCGATCGGCGCGGCACCGTACGACTCGGCGCGCCGCGTGAAGTCGGACCGCAGCCAGACGATGCCGTTGATCTCGTGCCGCGCCATCGCGCGTTCGGCCACGTGGATGCCGGCGTATTTCCGCGGCAGGAAATAGGGCGAGTGCGCGAACGCCCCGGTGAAGCTGGCGGTGGTCGCATCGGGGGCGTCGGCCACCAGTCCCACCGGGACGTTGCGGGCGTCGAGGGACACGCCGTAGCCGAAGATCAGCAGCAGCACGGCCGGCAGGACGAATGCGATCGCCAGCGAGGAGGGATCGCGCCAGATCTGGATGAATTCCTTGCGCACCAGGGCGAGCAGGCGGGCGACCGAAGGATTCATGCCGCCGCCGGCGCGTCGGCCGCCTCGATGACGGAGATGAAGGCGTCCTCCATGGTCGGATCCGGCCGGTCGGCGCGTCGCGCGGCCGCCTTGATCGCGTCCGGCGTGCCTTCCGTGAGCACACGGCCGGTGGCCATGATCACCAGCCGGTCGCAATATTCCGCTTCTTCCATGAAATGGGTGGTCACCAGCACGGTCACGCCCGATTCGGCGAGCGCGTTGATGCGCCGCCAGAACTCCCGCCGCGCCAGCGGATCGACGCCCGACGTCGGCTCGTCGAGGAACAGGATGTCGGGCTCGTGCATCAGCGCGCAGGCCAGTGCCAGCCGCTGCTTGTACCCCAGGGGCAGGTCGCGGGCGGTGGCGTCGGTCATGGGCCGCAGTTCGAATTCGTCGAGCGCCCAGTCGATCCGGGTCCGCTGCCGCGCGCCGACGAGGCGATAGGCGCTGCTGAAGAACCGCAGGTTCTGCCCTACCGACAGATCGGCATAGAGCGAGAATTTCTGCGCCATGTAGCCGATCCGCGCGCGCGCCGTGGCGGCCGAGTGGGCCAGATCGAACCCTGCGACGCGCAGCGTTCCCTCCGAAGGCGGAAGCAGGCCGCACAACATGCGGAAGGTGGTGGTCTTGCCGGCGCCGTTGGCGCCCAGCAGTCCGAAGATTTCGCCTCGGGCGACCTGGAACGACACGTCGTCGACGGCGACGAAGGCGCCGAACCGCCGCGTGAGGTGTTCGACGTGGATCACCGCCGGCCCGCCGGCTTCGGCGGCGGCGCCTGCGCCGCCGGCCGCGCCCGGCGACGGCTCGGGCGCCGCGGTGCGCCCCGCCGCCGACGCATGCTCCTGCGCGCGCAGCCGCGCGACGAAACTGTCTTCGAAGCGGGGCGCGGTGGGCACGAGCGACAGGTCGCCGATGCCGGCGAGTTGCGCGGCGTCGGGCGGCTCCGTCCCGGCAGTCACCACCCGCACCCGGCTGCCCTGGATCACGGCGTCGAGGATGCCGGGCGCCTGCGCCAGCCGCGCCTGCAGCGGGCGGCGCGCCAGCGCGGCCGAGGCGAAGTAGCTGCGTCCGGCCATTTCCGCCGTGAACGACGACGGCGGGCCGCTGCCCAGCAGGCGGCCTTCGTGCATCAGCAGCACGCGCTGGCATCGTTCGGCTTCGTCGAGGTACGCGGTGCTGAAGAGGACCGTCGTGTGCGATTCGGCGGTCAGGCGATCGATGATCTGCCAGAGCTCGCGCCGCGACACCGGGTCGACGCCGACCGTCGGTTCGTCGAGCAGCAGCAGTTCGGGCGGCTGGACGAGCGTGCAGGCCAGCCCGAGCTTCTGCTTCATGCCGCCCGAAAGATGGCCGGCGGTCCGTGCGGTGAACGGACCGAGCCCCGTCATCGGCAGCAGCGCCGCGTAGCGCTCCTTGCGCGCCGCCTTGGGTACGCCCTGGAGATCGGCGTAGAGGTCGAGGTTTTCCTGGACCGTGAGGTCCTCGTAGAGGCCGAAGCGCTGGGGCATGTATCCCAGGCGGGACTGCACGGCGAGTGCATCCTTCCCGACGTCGATGCCGAGCACCGTGACCCGGCCGGCATCGACGCGCAGCAGCCCGGCGACGAGCCGCATCAAGGTGGTCTTGCCGGCACCGTCCGGTCCGATCAGCCCCGTGACCGCGCCGCGCGGGATGTCGGCGGTGACGCCGTCCACCGCGTGGATCACGCGCTTGCCGGAGCGGAAGCTGCGACGGACGTCCGCAAGCCGCAGTGCCCAGTCGGTGTCAGGGGCGGCTTGCATCGGCAGGCCCGCATCCGGGCGCGGTGGGTGCCTGGTTCAAGTCGACGTGGACGGTCGCCGGCATGCCCAGGCGCAGTTCGTCGCGCGTGTTGCAGACGTAGACGCGGAGCTGGTAGACGAGCGCCGTGCGCAGTTCCGGCGTCTCCACCGTCTTGGGCGTGAATTCGGACGTCGGGGAGAGATAGCCGATCCAGCCGCGGTAGACGTGGCCGGGATAGCTGTCGGTCGTGACGGATGCGGCCATGCCGAGGCGAACCTTGCCGAGCTGGTCTTCGGGCACGTAGGCCCGGACCCACAGCGGCTGGGTCAGTGCGATGGTGTACACCGGCGTGGCCGGCGACGCCATGTCGCCCGGCTCGAGGATGCGGTCCTCGACCACCCCGTCGGCGGCCGCGTAGAGCCGCGTGTCGGCATATTCGCGCGCGGCCAGTGCCACGTTCGCCACCGCGGCCTGATAGGCGGTGCGCGCGGCATCGATGTCCTCGATGCGAGGTCCTTTCACCGCCAGGATGTACGTCTGCCGCGCCGCCTCGAAGTCGTTGCGCGACGAATCGAGTTGCGCCCGCGCATTGTCGCGGTCCTCGA
Source organism: Pseudomonadota bacterium (assembly GCA_021838715.1). Lineage (GTDB taxonomy): Bacteria > Pseudomonadota > Gammaproteobacteria > Burkholderiales > Burkholderiaceae_F > GJ-E10. The sequence continues at coordinate 33,833 of JAKCCX010000016.1, forward strand.
CCGATGCGATCCCATGCGGGAGCAGGCGCAACGTCCGGGCGTAGACGACCTTGTTCTTTTCATAGATCGCGCGCAGCGCCGTCATCGTCGCCCTGGCCTGGACGATCTCCTCCGGGCGCGAACCGTCGAGGAGCTTCTTGAGCGTCGCCTTCAGACTGCGCGCCTGCGCTTGCGCCTGCGCTAGGCGCGCCGCGTACCGCGTGTCGTCGAGCGTGGCGAGCAGCTCGCCCTTTTTCACCACCGAGCCTTCGACGACCTGCATCGCCGTGACCGCGCCGCTGTCGTTGAATGCCGGCCGGACCTCGCGGATGTCGACGTCGCCGTAGAACACCATCGTGCTGCCTTCCGGTGCGGCATGGAAGTGCCGGTAGAGCAGCCAGCCTCCCGTTCCCACCGCCGCCGCGACCACCACGGCCGCGGCCAAACGACGTCGTGCGATCATTTTGATCCTCTACTGGGTTGCGGCGTCGCGAGCTCGGCATGCAGCCGCCGGCCGCAATCGGGGCACAAGGAAGGGCCGAAGGCGGGGTCCTGCCATCCCCCGCCCATGGCCACGAAGAGCCTCGCGGTATCGAGGTCGCGCTGTGCCTGCGCATTCGTGTAGCCGATCCGCGCCCGCTGTGCGGCGCGCTCGGCCGCGATCAGGTCGAGGACGCGGCCGCGGCCGGCCGCGTAGCGGATGCGCTGCAGGTCCGCCGCCGCCGTGGCGGCGTCGAGCGCGCGCCGTTCGGCGGCGGCGAAGGCGGAATCGTCGTCGAGCGCGTGCAGGGTGTCGGCGACCTGTCCGAACGCGGCCAGTACGGTCTGACGATATACCGCCAGCGAAGCATGGAAGGCGTCCACCGCCGCGCGGCGTTGCGCCTGGAGCGCGCCGCCGTGGAAGATCGGCACGGTCAGGCCGCCGGCCAGGGTCCAGAAGATGCTGCGCGACGTGCCCAGCGTCGTCGCCGCCAGCGCTGCGGTGCCGATCGACGCCGAAATCGGGAAGCTCGGGTACATCTGCGCCGTGGCGATGCCGATGGCGGCGCTGCGCGCATGCAGTTGCGCCTGTGCCGCCTGGATGTCCGGACGCTGCCGCACCAAGGCCGAGGGCAGGCTCACGGGCAACCGGGCCGGCAGCGTGAACCCGTCGAGATCGAAGCGCGGCGGCGACCACGCCGTGGGCGCCCGGCCCACGAGGACGGCGAGCGCATCCTGCGCCATGCTGCATTGTGCGCGCAGCGGCGGCAACGCGGCGCGGTCCTCCGCCAGTTGTGTTTGCGCCGCGAGTTCATCGCTGCGGTTGGCGCGTCCGGCCGCGCGCGCCTCCCGCACCAGCGCAAGATTTCTGCGGTCTTCGGCGATGATCGCCTGCGTCGCCTCGATCTGCCGCCGCAGCGAGGCGATCGCGAGGGCCTGCGTCGCCACGCTTCCCGTGACCGTCAGCCGCGCGGCGGCAAGCTGGTATTCCTGGGTGTCGGCGAGCGCCTGCTGCGCTTCCACGGTGCGCGCGGTGAGGCCGAAGGCGTCCGGCAGAAAACTTACCGTAGGCCCGACCTGATACAGGTTGAAGATCGGCAGCCCCTGGCTTGCCGACGGCAACAGTCCGAGGGCGAACGGCGGTCCCTTCTGCCGTTCCGCCGACGCCGCGAGATCGACCTGCGGGTAATAGCCGCCGCGGGCGACGGCGACGGCCTCCCGCGCCTGCGCCAGCGTCGCCCGCGCGGCGGCGAGCGTCGGACTGGTCGCGATCGCATCGCGCTCGACCCGGTCGAGTGCCGGATTGCGGAACATCCGCCACCATTGCGCGGAGACCGGCTGGCCTTCGATGAACCGCTGCACCGGTTCGCCCGCTCCCGGCGAGAGCCGCGATGTCGTCGATGCGGGGGCGAGGTGTTTCGCCGCCGGCGCGGTCGGCGGCACGAAGTCGGGACCGACGGTGCAGGCCGCCAACGGCAGGAGCGCGGCGAGACTTGCGGCGAAACCCGCGGCCGCGCATGTCCGCCGGCGCGGAAACGGCGGGAGCACCGTCATGCGCGCCTCTTCCCGGGCTTTCCCGCACGCGACGACCGCGCAGGGACTTCACCCCGGCGTGTCGCAGTCCGGGATCGGGTGCGGGTTTCCGGGCGGCTCCCGCAACATTCGTCGCGGAGGTAGGAAGTCAGGTCCCGCATCAGCCGCAGGTTTGCCCGATAGCGCTGAAAGCGCCCCTCGGGCGCCGCCGTCACGAGGCCGGCCTGCGCCAGCGCCTTGAGGTGAAAGGACAGGTTCGATGGCGCCATGCCGAGCGCTGTCGCAATATCGCCTGCAACCATGCCGCGGACTCCCCGTTTTCCAAGCAAGCGGAACACGTCCAGCCGTCGGCCGGAGGAGAGTGCGCCCAGCAGGGTCGTTGCCGTCTCCGTTTCCACGTTTCAATCCTACTGCAATGATTGAATCGACACGGCGGCATCGTCCCCGATCCGCTAGATCGGCGCGGGAACTCCTGCGCAAGATCAACGATCGGACACGCGCCCCGCTCGCCCCGCAGGCGAAAAAAAAGGCGCCCGCGAGAAGGTCGATTCTCGCGCGCGCCCGCCGTTGCCCGCGGGAAGCCGGGCTCAGGGCTTCGGCACCATGCAATCCCAGACGTCGCCTTCCGGCGACATGTTCGGGCAGCGCATCATGTGCGCCGTGCGCACTTCCTTGCCGTCGTGGAATTCGACGGAGAAATGCTGGTCCGGAATGTTCTGCAGATCGAACGTCGAATGGGCGGTGCACGGATGGTGGCGCCCGGCCGGCGCCGGCGTCAGGTCATAGGCGATCGCGATCTTGTCGCCCTTGATCCAGAACCGGGGGTTCTTCGGCTCCTGGCCGCAAACGATCGGATCGACGACGATGACGACGACGCGCTCCTTGCTGCGGTAGGGGAATACCTGGTGCGCTGTCGGAACCTTCTCCGCGATGGGAATCGAGGTGAACTTCATCGTGGGTTTGTCCTTCGGAACGTCGGCAAGTGCGGATGCGGACAACACGGTCGCAGCGATCAAAAATCCCACCTTTTTCAACATCTTTTTCTCCGATGAGGGAAGAATCAAACCCACGCCACCGGGACCGGGACAGTGGGGCTCGGGGACGATCCTAACCCCATCGCCATGAAAAAAACAGGATGTCAATCTGCGTTTCCGCAAAAGGGGCGTCGGAAATGCCATGCGCCATCGCGGCGCTGCCTCCAGGCGCCGTTGGGCACTCCCGGGCCGGGGACGGCGTGGGCGGGTCAGTAGATGCCCGGGGCGCCCGGCGGCCGGGTCTTGAAGCGCCGGTGGGTCCACAGGTATTGGTCCGGCATGCGCCGCACCCAGCGCTCGATCTCGCGGTTCATGCGGGCGGTGTCCTCTTCGACGCTGGCGCCGGGGAAGTCTTCCCAGGGCGGTTCGACGTGCAGCACGTAGCCGTCGGCCGTCTGCTCCGTCACGGTCATCACGACTTTCGCTCCGATCATGCGCGCGATCCGCGACACCATGGGCAAGGTGGCGGCATCCACGCCGAAGAACGGCACGAAGATCGAATTGCTGTCGCCGGTGTCCATGTCGGGAAGGTAATAGAAAGGCAGCCCCGATTGCATCGCACGCAGCGCAGTCCGCAGCTCGGCGCCGCCGCGCGCGACCAGCAGTGGTTCGTTGAAGCGCGCGCGGCCGAATGCCAGCCAGCGGTCCCATACCGGGTTGGATTGGCGCGCGTAGATCGACACCGCCCGGAACTCGAGTGCGATGCGGGCGCCGCCGGCGTCGAGGCCGACGAAGTGGGGGGCGAGCATCAGCAAGGGGCGATTCGCCGGCGAACGCAGGTGTTCCATGCCTTCGGCGCGAACGAACTGCCGGACCTCGTCCGCCGGTGCGCGCCAGAGAACGCCGTGATCGAGCGCGCCGCGCGCGACGTTGCGGAACATCCGGCGCAGAATGCCCCGCCGCTCGGCCTCGCCCAGATCCGGAAAACAGGCGCCCAGGTTCGCTTCGGCGATGCGCCGCCGCCGGGCCACGGCGAGCACGGCCAGATCGCCGATGCGGTCCGCAAGCCACCGGCGCGCCGCGGCGGACCAGCGGGCGCTCTGCAGGATCAGTGCGACCCAGAGGCGGGCAAGGGCGGCGTTCATGGCGGCGGCGGTTCCACGCCCGCCGGCACCTTGTACCGGTTGTAGCTCCACAGGTACTGTTCCGGGCAGCGCCGGATCAGCCGCTCCATTTCCCGGTTGAGCGCCGCCGCGTCCTGCGCCGGATCGCCCGTCAGTGTTTCCGTCAGCGGTTCCCAGCGCAGGCGGAATCCTGCCCCCCGCGGACGGCGTAGTGCGACCACCGACACGACGATCGCATCGTTTGCGAGGGCGAGGCGCGCCGGCAGCGTCATGGTGTACGCCGGCCGCCCGAAAAACGGCGCCCATACCCCCTCGCCGCGGGACGGCACCTGGTCGGGCAGCAGGCCCACGACCTGACGGTTGCGCAGCGCGCGCAGCATCAGCCGCACCCCGTGCAGATCGGCCGGCGCCAGCAGCAGGCCGCTGCGCTGGCGCGCGAGTTCGAACAGCGGCCGCAGCACGGCCTTGCGCGGCACGCGATAGAGCGCCAGCATCGGCCGCCGCCGCCCGGCCGGGCTCCACATGTAGCTTTGCGCGATCGCTTCGAAACAGCCCAGATGCGGGGTGAGCATGAGCACGGCGCGGTCCTGCGCCAGGATCGCTTCGACCACCTCGGGGTTTTCGGTTTCGACCCGCGCCAGGAGCTCTTCCCGCGGACGGGTCCAGACCCAGGCCAGTTCCAGCGCCTGCTTGCCGGCTTCCGCGACGGCGCGGGCCAGTGCGCGGTCCCGGTCCGGCAGGTCGCGCGGCAGGTTTTCGCGCAGGCGGCGGCGATACCCCGGCGAAGTGCGGTAGACGACCCGGCCGAGCACGGCGCCGAGCGCGTGCAGCACGCGCAGCGGCAGCAGGCCGAGGATCCGGAAGAGAAGCAGCATAGGGACGGGATGCTACCGGCATTCCTTTCGAAGGCCGGGATCGCGGGTTCGCGTTGCACCGGACGGATTCCCCTGCCAGATTCCGGCAATATGCCCGCCATGCCGTTATATACTGGGCGCACGGATCCGCTGGTTTAACGGTCAACTTGCAGGGCGGTCCGGGTCGGAGCCGGCATGTGCCGCCCGACGGTGATTCCTGCTAAAGCGCCACCCGCCGTCCGGCGGTCATGGCGCCCCATGACCCGGAGACAAGGATTATGGCGGGCGACTACCTCTTCACCTCGGAGTCCGTATCCGAAGGCCATCCCGACAAGGTGGCGGACCAGATCTCGGACGCCGTTCTCGACGCGATCCTCGCGAAGGACGCCTCCGCGCGCGTTGCGGCGGAAACCCTGGTCACGACCGGCCTCGTAGTGCTCGCCGGCGAGATCTCCACCCACGCGACGATCGACTATCAGAGCATCGCGCGCGAAGTCGTCAAGCGCATCGGCTACGACAACAGCGACTACGGCATGGACTACAAGGGCTGCGGCGTTCTGGTCTGCTACGACCGGCAAAGCCCCGACATCGCACAGGGCGTCGATGAAGGCAAAGGTCTCGATCTCGACCAGGGCGCCGGCGACCAGGGACTGATGTTCGGCTACGCCTGCGACGAAACGCAGGAATTCATGCCGGCGACGATTCACTACGCCCACCGCCTGGTGGAGCGCCAGGCCGACCTGCGCCGCGACGGCCGGCTGTCGTGGTTGCGCCCGGATGCCAAGTCGCAGGTGACCCTGCGCTACGTCGACGGCAGGCCGCATTCGATCGACACGGTCGTCCTGTCGACCCAGCACGACCCGGACGTTGCGCACGAGACGCTGTGCGAGGCGGTGATCGAAGAAGTCATCAAGCCGGTCCTGCCCAAGGAGTGGATCCGCGACACGCGCTACCTGGTCAACCCCACCGGCCGGTTCGTCATCGGCGGTCCGCACGGCGACTGCGGTCTCACCGGGCGCAAGATCATCGTCGACACCTATGGCGGCGCCTGCCCGCACGGCGGTGGCGCGTTCTCCGGCAAGGACCCGACCAAGGTCGACCGCTCGGCCGCCTATGCGGCGCGCTACGTCGCCAAGAACGTCGTCGCCGCCGGGTTGGCCAGGCGCTGCCAGGTGCAGCTGAGCTATGCCATCGGCTACTCCAAGCCGATCAACATCACCGTGAACACCGCGGGGACCGGCGTGATCGCCGACGAGGCGATCGCTGCGCTGGTGCAGGAGCATTTCGATCTGCGGCCCAAGGGCATCGTGCACATGCTCGACCTGCGGCGTCCCGTGTACGAGAAAACCGCGGCCTACGGCCACTTCGGCCGCGACGAGCCGGGGTTCAGCTGGGAGCGCACCGACCGCGCCCCCGTCCTGCGCGACGCCGCGGGTCTCAAGGCGGCCGCTTGAGCGTCTGCTGAAGTTTCCGCGCGATTGGCGCGGAAATGGTGGGGTTTGGGCGCCGATTGCGTGCGATCGGCGCCCGCAAAAACGGGCCAAGCTTGGTACGCTGGCCGGAGGACGTTTCACCCCCGCCGGCCTGCCATGCTGAAGAAAATCTCCGTCGAGGATCTGCGCCCGGGCATGTTCGTCCACGAGCTGTGCGGTTCGTGGTGGGAGCATGCGCTCTGGCGTCGCCGCTTCGCCTGCCGGACCCCGGCAGAGGTCGCCAAGGTGCGCGAAAGCGGGGTCCGGCAGATCTGGATCGACACCGGGCGCGGTCTCGATGTCGTGCCGGATGGCGGCCACCCGGTGGTGACGGCGGACCAGGCGCGCCGACAGATCGATGCCCGGCTCGACCGGGCGGCGGTGGCCCCGCGGACGGTCGCCGAGCCCAGGGTGGCGATCGCGGAAGAGCTGACGGCGGCAAAGTCCCTGCTGACCCGGTCCCGCTCGGGCATGTCCCGGTTGTTTGCCGAGGTGCGGTCCGGAAGCGCGATCGACATGGATCTTGCCGAGGAAGTCACCGCCAAGGTGACGGCGTCGGTGGTCCGGCATCCGGGCGCGCTGATCAGCCTGGCGCGCCTGCGCAGCGCCGACGATTACACGTACCTGCATTCCATCGCGGTCAGCGCTTCGATGGCGGCGCTTGCGCGGCAACTGGGCATGGATGCGGAGCACATCCGCAAGGCCGGGCTGGCCGGGCTGCTGCTCGACATCGGCAAGGCGCGCGTCGCGCCGCAGATCCTGAACAAGCGCGGCGCGTTGACCGAGGCCGAGTTCGCCGCGGTGCGTGCGCATGCCGTAGAGGGGCACACATTGCTCGGCGAAATCGGCATCACCGACCCCGACGTGCTCGACGTCTGCCTGCATCATCACGAAAAATACGACGGGACCGGCTATCCGCACGGGCTGAAAGGCGAAGAGATCGGCCGGATGGCACGCATGGCGGCGGTGTGCGATACCTTCGACGCCCTCACCGCGCCGCGGCCGCATCGCGAATCCTTGGGGATGGGGCCGGCGGATGCCGTGCGCAGCATGGCGGACTGGGCGCAGGAGCAATTCGACGAATCGGTGTTCCAGGCGTTCGTGAAGACGGTCGGGGTATACCCGATCGGCTCGATCGTGCGCCTTGCCTGCGGTCGTGTCGGGGTCGTGGTCGACAGCAACCCCGACGCCATCCTGCGACCCAAGGTCAAGGTGTTCTATTCCCTGAACGCCAAGATGCGGATCATCCCCGAAGTCGTCGATCTCGGCGAGCGCGGCGCGCAAAACCGGATCGTCGGCCGCATGGATCCCGCCGCGCTGGGGCTGCGCCGGATCGATGAAGTGTGGGCGGCGGAGGCCTTGGCGGCCCTGCGCGGCAGGTCGGCCGCGTGATCTGCGCCGCGCGCCCCGAGCACGAGTCGGCGCCTGGTTCGCGGTTTGGCGTCGCGCCGGATTCCGCGGTTCATTCCGCGGTTCATTCCGTATAATCCCGCGTTACGTTCCGAGGAGCGCTGCGACCGCGAGCACGGCCATCCGTGCGCTGCGGCCAGGCTCGGAGCGGCTTTCCCCCGGTTCGGCTCGGAGATTTCCCGGCCTCGCCGTGCGGGAGGCGTACAACGGCGCTCGCGAACCTGCTTCGACGAAAGGAGGGCGCGAGCATGAGCGCCGTACTGCAATCCGATTCTTCTTCCCCCGATTACGCCGTTGCCGACCTGGGTCTTGCCGACTGGGGGCGCAAGGAGATCCGCATCGCCGAAACGGAGATGCCGGGCCTGATGGCGATCCGCGAGGAATACGCCGCGCGGAAGCCGCTGCGGGGCGCGCGCATCACCGGTTCGCTGCACATGACGATCCAGACGGCGGTGCTGATCGAGACCTTGTGCGCGCTGGGCGCGGAGGTGCGTTGGGCATCCTGCAACATCTTTTCGACCCAGGACCATGCCGCGGCGGCCATCGCCGCGACCGGCGTGCCGGTGTTCGCGCGCAAGGGCGAGACGGTCGAGGAGTACTGGGACTACACCCATCGCATCTTCGAGTGGCCCGATGGCGGCCACACCAACATGATTCTCGACGACGGCGGCGACGCGACCCTGTTGTTGCACCTGGGCGCGCGGGCGGAGACCGATGTGTCGGTGATCTCGCATCCGGGCAACGAGGAGGAGGAAGCGCTTTTCGCGTTGATCGCCGCCCGCCTCAAGACCGCGCCGCATTGGTATTCGACGCGCCTGGCGCAGATCAAGGGCGTGACCGAGGAAACCACGACCGGCGTGAAGCGGCTCTATCAGATGGCCAAGGACGGCAGCCTGAAGTTTCCGGCGATCAACGTCAACGATTCGGTGACCAAGAGCAAGTTCGACAATCTCTACGGCTGCCGCGAGTCGCTGGTCGACGGCATCAAGCGCGCCACCGATGTCATGGTGGCGGGCAAGATCGCCGTCGTCTGCGGCTACGGCGACGTCGGCAAGGGGTGCGCCCAGGCGCTGCGTGCGCTGGCCGCGCAGGTGTGGGTCACCGAAATCGATCCGATCTGCGCCCTGCAGGCGGCGATGGAAGGCTATCGCGTCGTCACCATGGAGGAGGCGGCCGACAAGGCCGACATCTTCGTCACCGCGACCGGCAACTTCCACGTCATCGGGCACGAGCACATGAAGCGCATGAAGGATCAGGCGATCGTGTGCAACATCGGGCACTTCGACAGCGAGATCGACGTCGCTTCGTTGAAACAGTACACCTGGGAAAACATCAAGCCGCAGGTCGATCACATCATCTTCCCGGACGGCAAGCGGATCATCCTGCTCGCCGAGGGACGTCTGGTCAATCTCGGCTGCGCCACCGGCCACCCGAGCTACGTCATGAGCTCTTCGTTCGCCAACCAGGTGATCGCCCAGATCGAACTGTTCGCGAACACCGAGCGCTACCCGGTGGGGGTGTACGTGCTGCCGAAGAAGCTCGACGAGAAAGTCGCCCGCCTGCAGTTGAAGAAGCTGGCCGCGCAGCTCACCGAGCTCACCGACGCCCAGGCGCGCTACATCGACGTCGAGAAGGACGGGCCGTACAAGCCGGATCACTACCGGTATTGATGCGCGGATCCCCCTTCGCAAACCGGGAACACAAACCCCCTCTCCCGTCCGCGGGAGAGGGTGAAGGTGCCTCATGCATGACAACCGTATTTTCAGCGTCGAATTTTCCCCGCCCCGTACGGCGGAGGGGGTGGAGAAACTCCGCGCCACCCGGTCCGACCTGGCCCGGCTCGGCCCTGCCTACTACTCGGTGACCTTCGGGGCGGGCGGGTCGACGCGCGAAGGAACCCTGAGCACCGCCCTCGAGATCCATCGCGCCGGTCTGCGCGCGGTGCCGCACCTGTCCTGCATCGCCAGTTCCCGTGTGGAACTGCGTGATCTGCTCGAAACGTATCGCGCCGCCGGCATTCGCCAGATCGTCGCGCTGCGTGGCGATCTGCCTTCCGGCATGGCGGCGTCGAACGGCGACTTCCGGTATGCGGCCGATCTGGTGGCGTACGTTCGCGCGGAATTCGGCGCGGCGTTCCACATCGAGGTCGCCGCGTATCCCGAGATGCACCCGCAGGCGCGCTCGCCGGCCGAAGATCTGCGCCATTTCGTGGCAAAGGTGCAGGCCGGTGCGGACTCGGCCATCACGCAATACTTCTACAATGGCGACGCATACCTGCGCTTCGTCGACGAGGCCGCGCGCGCAGGATGCACGGTACCGATCGTACCCGGGGTGATGCCGATCACGAATTTTTCGCAGCTTGCGCGGTTCTCCGACAGTTGCGGCGCGGAGATTCCGCGCTGGATCCGGCGCCGCCTCGAAAGCTTCGGCGATGATCGGGACTCGATCCGCGCGTTCGGCCTCGATGTCGTGACCACGTTATGCGAACGTCTGCTTGCGCATGGGGCTCCCGGGCTCCATTTTTATACGATGAACTCCGCGCACGCGACGACCGAACTCTGGCGCCGGCTGGGACTGCCGGTGCCGACGTCCGACGCGTTCCCGCCCACCACAGCGGGCGCTTGAGTCCGGCCCGGATCCTGCATCCCCCCTCTCGCTGCGAGGGAGCGGGCGGGGTGCTGCGGGGGCGGATCGTTCGCGGGATTCTCGCCGCAGGCCTTGCGCTGGCGGCATCCGTGGCCACCGCCGCGGCCGCCGATCCGGCGAACGACCTGACGGATGCCGATCGGGTCGTGCTGCAGATCCATGACGCCGCCGCCGAGGGCGATCTCGATCGCGTCAACGATCTGGCGCCCCACGCGGCGGGCAGCATCCTCGCCCCCTACGTCGCCTACTGGCAGGCCGAGTTGCGCCTGCGCGGGCCGGAGTACGACGACACGGCGGCACAGGCGTTCCTGCGACGCTATGCCGACACGCCGCTCGCCGCGCGCATGCGCGCCGACTGGCTGATGGCCTTGGCACGCAAGGGCGACTTCGCCGCGTTCGAGAGGTTGCGGCCCACGCTCGGCGGCGTGATCACGGACCCGCAGCTCGTCTGCGCCTCCTGGTTGGCAAGCTATGACCAGTCTGCGCCGGCCCGCCGCAAGAAGGTCGCCCTGGGGGCGCGGCGCGTGCTGGCCAACGTCGCCAACCCCGGCGGCGAAGCCTGTTCGGCGCTCGCGGACCGCCTTCTCGACGACGGCGCGATGCCGGTCTGGGCGCGCCTGATGGCGCTCGAGGAAAGCCGCCAGTTCACGCCCGCGGTGCGGGTGGCCGACGCGCGCCTGCCGCGTTGGGAGGCGCGGGCGGTTCGCCGCATCCTGAGCGGTCCGGGAATCTGGTTCGGCCGCCACCGCGCGCATCTCGACCGCATTCCCCACCCGATGCTCGCCCTGGCGCTCGTCGCGCTGGCGCGGGCGGCGCCGGACCGTGCCGCGTGGTATGCGGCACGCGTCGACCGGCGTTTCAGCGCCGACGAGCGGGCGGCCGTCTGGGGCCGGATCGCAACCCTGGCGGAATACCGCTGGATGCCGCAGGCGTCGCGCTGGTTCGCCCGCGGCGGCAAGCGCCTCGGCATGGGGCCGGACGCGATGCAGGCCGATGCGGTGCTGACGGCGCGGGTGCGTGCCGCGCTCTGGCAGGGCGCCAGCGTCGGTTTCAATCCGAACCCGCGCGGGCTCGGCGACCCGCCGGTGCCCGCGCCGCGGCGGACCGGTCCGCGCAGCCGGGCGACCTGGCTGGCGTTGCGGCAAGCGATCGCCGCGCTGCCCCCCCGGCTGCGGGGGCAGCCGAACTGGGTGTACTGGGACGCGCAGGCGCGGATCGCCCTGGGACAGGAGGCCGAAGGGCGTGCCGCGCTGCGCCGGCTCGCCGGCCGTTTCGACTACTACGGCGTGCTCGCCGCCGAGGATCTGGGGCTGCCGCCGCGCGCGTTCCCCCGCCAGCCCGCGGCCGATCCGCGGCTCGTGGACGAGCTGGCGCGGCGCCCGGGGTTTCTGCGCGCGCGCACGCTCTATGACATGGATCTGCGCTGGTTCGGCAACGCCGAGTGGAGCTGGGCGCTGCACGGCATGGATGACAAGACCCTGCGCGCGGCGGCCGAACTCGGGCGGCGCTGGGGGTTGCTCGACCGCATGATCGCGTCTTCGGAGCGGATCCGCGGCGGGATCGATCTGGCGCAGCAGTTTCCGATGCCGTATCAGGACCTGTTGACCCGCGACGCATCGACGCGCGACCTGGACCCGGCCTGGGTCTACGGGCTGATCCGTCAGGAATCGCGCTTCATCCAGCGGGTGTATTCGAGTACGGGGGCGATCGGCTTGATGCAGTTGATGCCGTCGACGGCGCGCTACGTCGCCCACCGGATGGGCCTGACGGCATTCCGCCCCGATCACGTTTCCGACGTCGAGACCAATCTGAAGCTGGGAACCGAATATCTCAAGCTCGTCTACGACGATCAGGGCGGCCTGCCGTTGCTCGCGTCGGCGGCCTACAACGCCGGCCCGCACGCGGTGCGGCGCTGGCGCGCGTCCCTGACGCACTCCGTCTCCGGAGCCCTGTTCGCCGAAGCGATCCCGGTGCAGGAGACGCGCGGCTATGTCCAGAAGGTGCTGTTCAACACCACCGTCTACGAATCCCTGCTCGGCCGCCGGCCGGTGCCGCTCAAGGCGCTGCTGGCAACGGTGACGCCGGAGCCGGTCCCCACCGCGGACCTGCCATGACGGCGGAAGGAGGGGAGTGCGGCGGGTGGGTTCCCACGGTGGGCACCCTTTACAATCCGTCGCTGTTTCCCTTGTAGACGTCCGCGATGCGCTACCAGAATATCCTCGTTCTCGGAGGGACCGGTTTTCTCGGTCGTTCGGTCGTCGATCGCCTTGCGGCGGAGGGGCGCCGGGTGCGCGTCGCAACGCGGCGGCTGACGCAGGCGCGCGAGCTGGCCGTGCTGCCGACGGTCGAGATCGTCGAGGCCGACATCCATGATCCGGCGGCGCTCGATCGCCTGCTCGCGGGGTGCGATGCCGTCGTCAATCTCGTCGGCATCCTGCACGATCCCGGCACCCAGCATCCGTACGGGCGCTGGTTCTGCGCCGTGCACGTCGAACTGCCCCGCCGCCTCACGGCGGCGTGCAAGGCGCGCGGCATCGGGCGGCTGCTCCATGTCAGCGCCCTGGGCGCCGACGGCAACGGACCTTCCGCCTACCTCCGCAGCAAGGGGGACGGCGAAGACATCGTCCGCAGTGCCGGCCCGGCCGGCACGACGATCTTCCGGCCTTCGGTGGTGTTCGGCGACGGCGACCGGTTCCTCAACCGGTTTGCCGGCCTCGCCGCCTGTCTGCCCGTCCTGTTGCTCGGCAGGCCGGACGCGCGACTGCAGCCCGTCTGGGTCGAGGATGTGGCGGCGGCGATCGGCAACGCCCTCGACGCGCAGGAGACGTTCGGCAAGACCTACGAATTGTGCGGACCCACCGTGTACTCGTTGCGGCGGCTGGTGCAGTTCGCCGCGCGGGCGTCCGGCCATTCGCGGCCGGTGATCGGCCTGCCCGACTTCCTCGCCTACCTGCTGGCCGACGCCCTCGCGCTCCTGCCGGGGGAACCGCCCCTCACCCGCGACAACCTCGACAGCCTGAGCGTCGACAACGTGGCAAGCACGCAGCCCTATCGCCCGGCGCCGGAGCTGGGGATCCGGCCCGCTCCGATGGAGCCGGAGGCGGCGCTGTATCTTGCCGGGCTGCATCCGCGGACGCGGATGGACGGGTTCCGCGCGCAGGCGAGACACGGTTGATCGTGCGGAAAATGGGCGCTCCCATTTTCCGCACGCTTTCGTCCCGCGGCATGGCGGCGGTGCTGAGCGCCCAGTTCCTTTCGGCGCTGGCCGACAACGCGCTGCTGTTCGCCGCCCTGGCGCTGCTCAAGCGCGGGCACTACCCGGCCTGGACGGAACCCGCGCTGCAGGAGTCCTTCATCGCCGCGTACATCGTGCTGGCGCCGTTCGCGGGACCCCTTGCGGATGCCATCCCCAAAGGCCGCGCGATGCTGCTGGCCAACGCGGGGAAGCTGCTGGGGGCGCTGGCCATGACCCTCGGCGCGAACGCCTTCGTTGCCTATGGCGTGGTCGGGATCGGCGCGGCGGCCTATTCGCCGGCGAAGTACGGCATTCTTTCCGAACTGGTCGACCCCGATCGCCTGGTCGCCGCCAACGGCTGGATGGAGGGATCGACGATCGCCGCGATCCTGATCGGCGCGGTCGCGGGCGGCGTCCTGGCGGACTGGAGCGTTGCCGGTGCGCTGTGGGCGGTGGTGGCCTGCTACGGCGCCGCGCTGCTTGCCAACCTGGCGATTCCGCGGCTTGCGCCCGCGCACGGCTTCGACGGCATGGCGCTGCGGGGGATCCTGCGCGATTTCGCGCGGGCGGTCCGCGCGTTGTTCGACAGCGCCGATGCCCGATTCTCCGTCGCCGGAACCAGCCTTTTCTGGGGGGCGGGCGCGACCCTGCGCTTCCTTCTCGTGGCCTGGGTGCCGATCGCGCTGGGCATTGCCGACAACCGCATGCCGGCATACCTGAACGGGGCGGTTGCCGGCGGCATCGTGCTGGGCGCGGCGCTGGCGGCGCGCTTCGTCACGCTGGCCAGGCCGGAGCGTGCGATGCCGGCGGGCGTTGCGATCGGCGTGGCGGTGTGTCTGCTGGCGGGAACGCATGGCGTCGCGCTCGCGTTTGCGCTCATGGGGTTCGTCGGCGCTGCCGGCGGGTTCTTCGTGGTGCCGCTCAACGCCCTGCTGCAGGAAGCCGGACGCGAAAGCGTCGGATCGGGCCATGCCGTGGCGATCCAGAATCTGGCGGAAAACCTGTTGATGTTGCTGATGGTCGGCGGATATACGGCGGCCGTCCGGATCGGTGTGCCGGTGCCGATGATCGCGGTCGCCTTCGGGGTCGCGCTCTCGGCGAGCATCGCCGTGGTCTGGCTCGCCCGGATCGGCAGCCTGCGGCGCCGGGCGGCGGTGGCGGTCGCCCGGCCGGGGGTGCCGGAGGGACGGCCGTGAAGGCGTACGTCGTCGGCGGCTGGGTGCGCGATCGTCTGCTGGAACGCATGGGATACCCGGTGCGCCATGGTGATCGGCGCGGTGATCGCGATTGGGTGGTGGTCGGGGCGACGCCGGAGGAGATGGTCGCGCAGGGCTACCAGCCGGTCGGCCGCGACTTTCCGGTGTTCCTGCATCCGCAGACGCGCGAGGAAACCGCGCTGGCGCGCACGGAACGCAAGACCGCGCCGGGGTATCGGGGGTTCGTCGTGCACGCCGCGCCGGACGTCACGCTCGAGCAGGACCTCGCCCGCCGCGATCTCACGATCAACGCGATGGCGTTCGATGCCGCGGGAGCGGTGATCGATCCGTATGGCGGCGTGGCGGACCTGCACGCGCGCGTCCTGCGCCACATCGGGCCGGCGTTCGTCGAGGATCCGGTGCGCATCCTGCGTCTCGCCCGCTTCGCCGCGCGGTTCGCGGATTTTTCGATCGCGCCCGAGACCCTGGCGCTGGCGCGCGCCATGGTCGCCGGTGGTGAAGCGGATGCGCTCGTGCCGGAGCGGGTGTGGCAGGAGATCGCGCGCGGGCTGATGGAAGACCGCCCGGCGCGCATGTTCGAGGTGCTTGCCGCGACGGGGCTGCTGACGCGCATCGCTCCCGAGCTGGTGCCGACCGATGACGTGCTGGCGGCTCTGGATCGCGCCGCCGCGGCCGCCGCCCCGCTGGCGGTGCGGTTCGCCGTGCTGGCGTCCTGCGCGCGTTCGGGCGAGGCCCTGCGCGCCTGGCTGGGCCGCCTGCGCGCGGACGCCGATTCGATCCAGCTCGCGCGCTTGCTGCACGACCTGCGGTCGGATCTGCGTGCGGAGCCGGCGCGCGGCGAAGGCGACGCGGGGCGGGTCCTGGGCGTGCTGGAGCGCGCCGATGTCCTGCGCCGCCCGGAGCGGTTCGCGCGCCTGCTCGAGGCGATGCATGCGCTGGATGGGCTCGACGGCGGGCGCTGGCGTGCTGTCGCCGCCGCGGCGGCATCGGTCGATGCCGGCGCGGTCGCTGCCAAGGCCGGCCCGGATGCGCGCGCGATCGCCGCAGCGATCGCCGCCGCGCGGCGCGGCGCAATCGCCGCGGCCTAGGGTAATGCTTCGTTCTGTTTGGAACGGAAATACGGATTGGTGAGGATCATTTTCTGCAGGATCTGTGGCGCAGCGTGTGTCAATCGATGCGGCGAAGGAACGTCAGTTCTTGGCGTTCTCTTGGGGCGTGTCATCCATGCGC
>JAKCCX010000061.1 GCA_021838715.1 Pseudomonadota bacterium
GCCCCGTTCCATGCTCGCTGAACAGCGGCAGGCGATCGCGAACCGGATTCGCGATGCGCTTGCGACCCTGTCCGACCACGTCCCGGCGATCGAGTTGCAGCGTCCGAACGTCGCCGCCCACGGCGACCTGTCCTGCACCGTCGCCCTGCAACTGGCGAAACCGCTCGGCCGCCCTCCCCGCGCGATCGCGGAAGAGATCGCCGCGCGCCTGCGCGCCGATGCCGGCGCGGCGGAGTGGCTGGCCGCGGTCGAGGTGGCCGGCCCGGGGTTCATCAATCTGCGCCTGACCGATGCCAGCAAGCGGCAGGTGGTCGGCGAGGTCCTGCGTCGGGGCGCCGCTTTCGGCGAGTGCACCGAAGGGGCCGGGAAGACCGTGCTGCTGGAATTCGTTTCGGCCAACCCCACCGGCCCCCTGCACCTCGGACACGCCCGACAGGCGGCGCTCGGCGACGCCCTGGCCAACGTGCTGGCCGCATGCGGCTGGGCGGTGACCCGCGAGTTCTACTACAACGACGCCGGCGTGCAGATCGAACAGCTTGCCGCATCGGTGCAGGCCCGCGCATGGGCGCTGCGGGGGCGGGAGATCGATACGGCGGCGATCGGCTACCAAGGCGAGTACATCGTCGAGATCGCCCGCGATTTTCTCGCCAAGGCGACGGTTCGTCCGCGGGACGGGACCGAGGTGACGGCGAGCGGTGACCCCGACGATCGCGATGCGGTGCGTCGGTTTGCGGTGGCCTATCTGCGCAACCAGCAGGATCTGGATCTCGACGCCGTCGGCGTGCATTTCGATAATTTCTATCTCGAATCGTCGTTGTACGAAGACGGGCGGGTCGAGGCCGCGGTCCGCGGCTTCATCGAGTCGGGCCTGAGCTTCGAAGCCGACGGCGCCCTGTGGCTGCGCACGACCCAGGCGCTGGAAGGAACCGAGGGCGGCACCCGTGCCGATCTGCGCGACGACAAGGATCGGGTCGTCCGCAAATCCGATGGCACGTACACCTATTTCGTGCCCGACGTCGCCTACCATCTCGTCAAGTTCGAGCGTGGCCACACGCGGGCGATCAACATCCAGGGCTCGGATCACCACGGCACGGTTGCCCGGGTCCGCGCCGGGCTGCAGATTCTTTCGCGCGTACGCGGCCTGTCGATTCCGCTCGGGTACCCCGAGTACCTGCTGCACAAGATGGTGCGGGTGCTCCGCGGCGGGGAAGAGGTCAAGATGTCCAAGCGCGCGGGCACCTACGTCGCGCTGCGCGATCTCGTCGATTGGGTCGGGCGCGACGCGACCCGCTTCTTTCTCGTGTCGCGAAAGTGCGATTCGGAGTTCGCGTTCGATGTGGACCTGGCGCTCTCGCATTCGGAAGACAACCCGGTCTACTATGTGCAGTACGCGCACGCGCGCATCTGCTCGGTGCTGGCGCAGGCGGCGGAGCAAACGGGCACGGTGCTCGACGAGGCTGCGGCCCGCGCGGTGGATCTGGGCTGCCTGTCGGCGCCGAAGGAGCTGGCCCTGATGGCGCGTCTCGCCGAATATCCCGACGTGGTACGCGAGGCCGGCGAAACGCTGGCACCGCATCTCATCGCGTTTTATTGCAAGGATCTTGCCGCCGATCTGCACGCCTTCTACAACGCCGAGCGCATCCTGGTCGAGGAAGCCGGGTTGCGGACGGCGCGGCTTGCGCTGTTGGTGGCGACGCGACAGGTCCTCCGCAACGGACTGCGGCTGATCGGGGTGCACGCCCCGGAACGGATGTAAAGGAGGGGGTATGACTGCGGCGGGCCGGCTTCCTGCGCTGTTTTCCATCTTTCTGGGCGGCCTGGCGGTCGGGCTCGGCATCGCCGCCGGCACTGCGGTGTACATCACGAAGGCTCCGGTGCCCTTCGTCAGCAAGGTGCAGCGGCTTACCGATACCCTGACGCCGGATTCCAATGATCCCAATCAGCCGCTGTTTTCGCCGCTGATCCCGGGGCCGGGCGCGCAGACCCCGGGCGCGCCGGCGCCGACGGGTGCAACCGGCCCGGCGGCGGTGGCGGCCGGCTCCCCGGGCGCGGCGCTGCCGCCGGCGGCAGCCGCGGCCACGAATGGCGCCGTCCCGGGCGCGACGCCCGGCGCCGCATCGGCCGGGCCGGGAGTTCTTCTCCAGATCGGCGCCTATCGCACGCCGGACGACGCCGACGCGATGCGCGCACGGCTGGCGCTGATGGGCTACGACGCCAAGATTGCGAAGACGACCGAGGAGAGCGGCCTCGCCGTCTACCGCGTTCGCCTCGGGCCGTACGGCCCGGCCGACGATGTGAACGGAATCCTGCGCACCCTGTCCGAGAACGGGGTGGACGCGCAACAGGTGCCGGCCCCATAAGAACCCCGGGGAGCATGAAAGAGCACCGCGAGCGGACGGTGTCCGCGTTTTCCTAACCTACGAGGAGGAGTCGTTATGTCATCGGGTGTGTCGCATCGCAGGCGCGCGGCCTTGCTTGCCGGGTTGGGTGCATTGGGAGCCGGGGCCGCCGGTTTTGCATTGACCGGGGTCCGGCCGGCCTGGGCCGACGGAAGCACGCCGGTGGCGGGAGTCGACTACACCGTCCTGACCAATCCGCAGCCCACCGACGCGCCGCCGGGAAAGATCCAGGTCCTGGATTTCTTCTGGTACGGCTGCCCGCACTGCTACGCGTTCCTGCCCTACCTCGAAGCCTGGCAGAAGAAATTGCCGCCCGACGTCGATTTCGAACATGTCCCGGTCGCATTCAATCCCTCGACCGAACCACACTCGCGGATCTTCTATTCCCTCAAGGCGCTGGGGCTGGTCGACGAGATGCACGCCAAGGTGTTCGACGCATATCACAACAAGCACATGCGCCTGCTCGATCCCAACGAGATCGCCGATTTCATGGCGGCCAACGGCATTCCCCGTGCCAAGTGGGTGGCGGTGTACAACTCGTTCTCGGTCTCGTCCGACGTCAATCGCGCCAACATGATGGTGCAGGCCTATCAGATCGACGGCACGCCGACGCTGGCTTGCGATGGCCGCTTCCTGACCTCGCCGGCGATCGCATCGAACCATACGCCGGAGGGTGCGCTGGCGGTCATGGACTATCTGATCGCGCGCGTCCGCAGTGAGCGCGCACGTCAGGGCTGAGCGCTCGTCATTCCCCCGCTTCCGCTTGGCGGGAGCGGGCCGGGATGCGGGTCTGCACCGATGAACGTCTTTCTCACCGGCGCATCGAGCGGCATCGGCGCCGCGATGGCGCGCGAGTTCGGTCGCCGCGGCGCGCGCCTCGGTCTCGTGGCGCGCCGCGCCGATGCGCTGCGGCAGCTTGCCGCGGAAATGCCCGGCCGGTGCGATTGCTATCCGCTCGACGTCACGGACCATGACGCGCTGATCGCCGCTGCACAGGATTTCGAGGCGCGTTGCGGCGGAACCGACATCGTCGTCGCCAATGCCGGGATCTCCACCGGCATCCTGACCGAACACCAGGAAGACCTCGCCGGGTTCGAGCGGGTGATCGCCACCAACCTCATCGCCGCCGCCGCGACCTTTCATCCATTCATCGCACCGATGCGTGCGCGTCGGCGCGGCACCCTGGTCGGAATCGCCAGCGTTGCGGGGATCCGCGGACTACCCGGTTCCGAGGCCTACTCCCCGTCCAAGGCCGCCTTGATCAATTACTGCGAAAGCCTGCGGGTCGGCCTGCACGGAACGGGCGTGCGGGTGGTGACGATCGCGCCCGGATTCATCCGCACCCCGATGACCGCCGAAAACCCATACCGGATGCCGTTCCTCCTGGAACCGGAGGATTTCGCCCGCAAGGCGGTCGACGCGATGCTCCGCCAGACGAGCTATGTCGTGATTCCCTGGCAGATGGCGATCGTCGCCAAGCTGCTGCGGGTGCTGCCCAACTGGGCGTTCGATCGCCTGCTGGCAGGTCGCGCCCGCAAGCCTCGACGGACGCTCGGGTAACCGGCGCGGCGGGGAGGCTCTTTACGGCCCCGCGTGTTCGGTCCCCAGTTGCGCGGTGTGCGGCACGGCGAAAATCCCTTGCAGCCGCAGCAACTCGTCGCGGTGCTGCCGCGCCAGCCGCGTGACCAGTCTTTCCCCGTTCGCCGTGAGATGGATCTCGACCTCGCGCCGGTCTTCGCGTCCGGGCTGGCGTTCGACGAATCCCAGCCGTTCGCAGCGGGTGACCAGCGCCACGACGCCGTGGTGATGGGCCTGCAGCCGCTCCGCCAGTTCCGTGATCGTCGCCCAGTCCCGCCCGCTCTGGCCTTTGACGTGCAGCATCAGGAGGTACTGCAGGTTGGTCACGCCCGCACGGCGGGTGATCTGCTCGCTCCAGCGGATGAAGCGGCGCAGCTGGTAGCGGAAGTCCGACAGCGTCTGGAACTCCTTCTTGGATAGCGAGGCATGACTCATCGGGGTTTCGCCGGTCGGGGGATTGACAAAACGATAGCATCCCGGAAACTACATCACAACATGATGTAGTTTCCGGGTGGGTCCGGATCGGGAAAGGACGGTGCAGCGAATGGATGCCAAGCTTGCGATGCCGCGGCGCGATGCCGAGGGTTATCTGATCGAACCGGAGCAGTGGGATGAAGCGGTTGCCGAGGAGATCGCCCGCGAACTGGGCGTCGAACTCGGCCCGGACCACTGGGACGTGATCCGCTTCATGCGTTCCTTTTATGCCGATCGGCAGGTTGCCGCCGACTCCCGCTTCGTCATGCGGCATCTGGAAGCCCGCTATCCCGGCGAAGGGCGCAAGCGGCTCTTCGAACTGTTTCCCTATGGCTATGTCGGCCAGGCGTGCAAGATCGCCGGCATGAAGCGCCCGCGGGCATGGAGTACGGGCTGATCGCGGAGTCGCCGCCGGGTGTCCTCCCGGCGGCGGATCTCAGCGGGCAAGCTGATTGATCTCGATGATCGGCATCATCACCGCCAGCACGATCACCATCACCACCACGCCCATCACCAGGATCAGCGCCGGTTCCAGCAGCGACGTGAGCAGCATGGCGCGACGCTCCGCCTCGCGGGCGTGCATGTCGGCCGCGCGCGTCAGCATCTCCGGCAGCTTTCCGGTGGTTTCACCCGACCCGATGAGGTGGATCAGCACCGGCGGGAAGAGACGGGTGCGCGGCAGCCCGCTGCCGTCCCGCTGCCGGTCGTCCTGCGCCCGCAAGGCGCGTGCAAGCGACGCGCCTTCGCGGACCCGCTGCGTCGCTTCGATGACGCGCGCGCGCATTGCGAGATTGGATACCGTTTCCCCCGCCGCCTGCAGCGCACGCAGCATCGGCACACCCGAACCGACCAGGATGGCAAGCGTGCTCGCGAAGCGTGCCGTGTTCAGCGCGCGCGACAGAACGCCGAGCACCGGCAGCGCGAGGATGCGCTGGTGCCAGCGCAACCGGATCGCCTCGACGCGCAGGGCGCGGTGGATGCCCAACGCACTGCCGGCCAGCACGAGCAGGACCGCCCAGCCGTAATGCCGCAGAAAGTCGGAGAGGCCGATCATCATCCGGGTGAGCAGCGGGAGCGTCTGCTTCGTCTGCACGAACACCTGCACCACTTGCGGAATGACGTAGGTGAGCAGGCCCGTGACGACGAGCAGCGCAACCACGGTGACGATCGCCGGATAGACGAAGGCGAGGACGATCTTCTGCTGCAGCTTTCCCCGCTCTTCGATGAAATCGGCGAGACTCGCCAGCACCCCGGGCAGGCGGCCGGACTCCTCTCCCGCCGCGATCAACGCGCGGTAGATCTCCGGAAATTGCCTGGGGTGCCGCGCGAGCGCCGCCGAGAGCGACATCCCGCCCCGCACCTCGGCGCGCACCGCCCCCATCAACTCCCGCACCGCCTGCTGTTCGCTTTGCTCGACCAGCACGGTCAGCGCGTCGGTGATCGGCAGCGCGGCGCCGACCAGGCTCGCGAACTGCCGGGTGAGCACGGCAAGTTCTGTCTGGGACAGGCGTCGGCGACGCATCGCCACACCGCCGGCCGCGTCGGCCTGCACCGCTTCGACCGTCAGCGGAACCAGACCTTGCTCGCGCAGCATCTGGCGTGCGATGCGCGCGCTGTCGGCTTCGAGCACGCCGATCCGATCCTTGCCCTGATCGTCGGCCGCGGTGTAGCGGAATGCCGTCATGGCCGAAACACCCCACTCCCCGGAGGAGGCGGGGCAGGGGCGCGGGGCGGGTGCAGAGGATTCACCGGAATGCCGTCAGTCCCGGGTCACGCGCAGCACTTCTTCCTCGGAGGTGACGCCGTTGGCCACCCAGCGCATCGCATCGGTGCGCAGCGAAACCATGCCGGCCGCTTCGCCGGACCGCCGGATTTCCTGTTCGTTTCCGCCTGCATGGACGAGGCCGCGTATCGTGTCGTCGACGCGCAGCAACTCGTAGATCCCGGTGCGCCCGATGTATCCGGTGTGCCCGCAGGCATCGCAGCCGTCGGCATGCAGGCCGATGCCGGTCGGGGCCGGCCGCTTGCAGTGCGGGCAGAGCTTGCGCACCAGTCGTTGCGCCAGGACGCCGAGCAGCGATGAGGCCAGCAGGAACGGTTCGATTCCCATGTCGATCAACCGCGTCACCGCGCTCGCGGCATCGTTGGTGTGCAAGGTCGCGAGCACGAGGTGGCCGGTGAGCGACGCCTGGACGGCGATCTGCGCGGTTTCGAGGTCGCGGATCTCCCCGATCATGATGACGTCGGGGTCCTGCCGCAGGATAGCCCGAAGGGCACGCCCGAACCCCATGTCGATCTTGGCGTTGACCTGGGTCTGTCCGATGCCTTGCAGGTCGTATTCGATCGGGTCCTCGACCGTCATGATGTTGGTGGTCGTGTGGTCGAGGCGCCGGATCGCCGCGTAGAGCGTCGTCGTCTTGCCGGAACCGGTGGGACCCGTGACCAGCACGATGCCGTGGGGCTGGTGGACCAGATCGTCGAACACCGCGAGCGTCTCCGCCCCCATGCCGAGATGCGCCAGATCGAGGCGCGACAGATCCTTTTCCAGCAGGCGCAGCACCACGCGCTCGCCGTGTCCGGTGGGCAGCGTCGACACCCGTACATCGACCGACCGCCCGCCCACCCGAAGGGAAATCCGGCCGTCCTGGGGAACCCGCTTTTCCGCGATGTCGAGCGCGGCCATGATCTTGATCCGCGAGACGAGCGCGGCATGCAGGCCGCGCTTCGGCCGGACGATGTCGCGCAGGGTGCCGTCGATCCGGAAGCGCACCAGCGAGAACTGTTCAAAGGCTTCGATGTGGATGTCCGACGCACCGTCGCGCGCGGCGTGCGTGAGCAGCGCGTTGATCATCCGGATGATCGGCGCGTCATCCTCCGTCTCGAGCAGGTCTTCGACGTCGGGCGCGTCCTGCATCATCCGCGCGATGTCGATCTCGCCCTCGATGTCGCCGACCACCTGTTGCGCCGAATCCTCCGATCGCGAGTAGGTCTGCGCGATGGCCTGGCTCAGCGCATCCGCCTCCACCCAGGAGACGCGAATCCGTCCCGGGAATGCCCGCTGCACCTCATGCAGGGCCTCCGGGTCGGTTGCGTCGCCGACCCACACTTCCGCCTCCCGTTCGCCGTTCGGCTTGAGCAGGATCGAATGGTCGCGGGCGTAGGCGTATGGGACGTATTGCTGTGCGCTGGCCATGGCACGCTATTTCGCGGGTCGGGAGGCCGCTCCCGGAATCTTCGACGCCCACCCCGAGGGAATCGACAACACCGGCCCACCGGGCGCCCCCGGCGATCCCGGCGGCGGCAAGGGATCGACCGCCAGGGTGGGAATCACGGAACTGTGCGGTGGCGCGCTGTGGGCGATTTCGCCGCGGATGTAGTCGTAGCGGTCCAGCGCGACCGCAGAACTCTCCGCATCGGTGCGCAGCACGGTCGGACGCAGGAACACCAGGGTCTGGGTCTTGATGCGCTCGCGCGAGTCGTAGCGGAACAGCGCGCCGAGGTAGGGGATGTCGCCCAGAACCGGAACCTTGTAGAGGTTCTCGGTCGCCTGGTCCTGGATCATCCCGCTGATGACGACGAAACTGCCGCTGTCGACGATCACGCTGGTTTCAAAGCTGCTCTTGTTCAGGGTCGGATTGCCGCTCGCGGCGGTTGCCGCGACGACGGAGGAATCCTCGATGTAGATCGACAGGCGCACCCGCCCGCCCGCCGACACCTGCGGTTTCACGCGCAACTGCAGGCCGACGTCCTGTCGTTCGTAGGTGTTGAAGGGCAGAACGCCCGCGCCGGTCGTCGTCGTCCCGATGCCGGTGCTGGCGTAGGACCCGGTGAGCAGACCGATGTTCTGGCCGACGAGGAACTTTCCTTCCTCATTGTCGAGCGTCAGGATGTTCGGGCGTGAGAGGATGTTGGCGTTGGCGATGGATTCCAGGGCGCTGGCGAGCATCCCCATGTTGGTGACCTGCCCGACGCCGGGAATGTTCACCGTGCCGCGAACGACGCCGATGTTGAGGCCCTGCCCCAGCGAGGTCAGGTTCTGCGCGCCCGCGATGATGTTCTGTCCGATGCCGCCGAAATTCGTGCCGCCGATGACGGCGGTCGACGCCGAACTCAGGCCGTGCAGGGACTGCCACTGGATCCCGAATTGCGCCGCGGTATCGCCGCTCAGTTGCACCACCAGCGACTCGATCAGGACCTGGGCGGGCCGTTCGTCGAGGCGGTCGACGATCACGCGGATGTTGCGATAGAGCGCGTCCGGCGCGGACACGATCAGCGAGTTGGTCGCGGGGTCGGCCTGGATCAGGCCCGCAAGAGCGCTGTGCGGGCCCCCGGCGCCGCTTCCGCCGCTGCTTCCGCCGCCACCGCTGCTGCCGCTTCCGCCGCCGCTCATCGAGCCGCCGCCCGAAGATGCGCCACCGGACGACGAGCCGGTCAGGGAATTCGTTCCCATGGACGAACCGCCGAATGCGCTGCCGCCGCTCGCGCCGTTGCCGGAGAAGGATCCCCCCGGCGACAGCCCGGTGCCGGCGCTGGCCTTCTGCAGGAAGGTCGGATCCGAGGAAAGGATGGCGCGCAGGAGGGGGGCGAGCTTCACCGCCTGGGCGTTGCGCAGGTATATGACGTGGATGTTGCCCGGCGTCGTGTCGGCCATGTCGAACCGGGCGACCAGCGTCTTGACCTGTTGCAGCCGCGCCGGGCTGGCGGTTTGCACGATCAGGCTGTTGGTGCGCGGGTCGGCCTTCACGAGCACACGCTGTCCGGGGTCCGCGGCCGGCCCGTTGTGGGAGGCGGGATTGAGGATCTTGTCGAGCAGCGTCGCGAGATCGCTGGCGATGGCGTGCTGCAGGGGCAGGACGGCGATCCGGGCGCTGGCCGGCGTATCGATCGCTTCGATGATCTGCGCCAGCCGGCGCAGGTTGGCGGCGTAGTCGGTGATGACCAGGGAGTTGTCCGCCGGGTAGGCGGTGACGGTGTTGTTGGGCGCGATGATCGGCCGCAGCACGGGAACGAGATTGCTGGCCGATGCGTATTGCAGCCGGAAAACCTGCGTCACCACCTGGTCGCCGGCCGGCGCGAC
>JAKCCX010000062.1 GCA_021838715.1 Pseudomonadota bacterium
CGAAGTTTGTGTTGCCGGGTGGTATGGGGCACTACCGTCGACAGCAGCAATGGCAACCGCCCTCACCCCCGCCCTCTCCCGCCGTCGCGGGAGAGGGGGTTGCGGAGCCCTTCGTGCGCCGACGGTCGGCTCCGGGTCGAAAGCGCCATCCCGGCCATCGAGACTCGATGCCGGAAAGGGAGTGCCGACGGCGCCCACCAAGAGGACGTCACCGCGTCATCGACAGGTACAGGGCGGGGAGCTTTTCCGGCAGGCGGGCGACCTGGTCGAGGATCAGGTAGTTCTTCGCCCCAAAGATCCGCGAGACGTACTGGTCGGCGTTGGGATCCAGCGTCAGGCAGAAGGTGTTGATCCCGCGCCGCGCCAGTTCCTCGACCGCCTTGCGGGTGTCCTGGCGCAGGTATTGCGGGTCGCGCACGTCGTTGTCGGCGGGCTCGCCGTCGGTGAGCAGCAGGATCAGTTTGCGCTGGCTCGGCCGGCGCGCGAGGTGGGCGCCGGCATGGCGCAGCGCGGTGCCCATGCGGGTGGAAAGCTTGCCGGTCATCGCCGCCAGCCGCCCCTTGACCCGGTCGTCATAGACGCCGTCGAAATCCTTGAAACGGTAGTACTCGACGTCATGGCGGCCGTTCGAATCGAAGCCGTGGATCGCGAACGGATCGCCGATCTTGTCCAGCGCATCGGCGAGCAGCGCGGCGGCTTCCCGCGCCATGTCGAGCACGGTGAGATCGCGATCGTCGCCGCGCAAGGCGTCGTTGGTCGATTCCGATAGATCGATCAGCAGCAGCACCGAGAGATCGCGGATCTGCAGCCGCGTGCGGATTCCGATGCGCGGATCGGGCGCCCGCCCCATGCGGATGTCGACCAGGCCCTGGATCGCGGCGTTGAGGTCGATCTCGTCGCCATCCTCGACCTTGCGCTGGCGCACGACGCCCTGCGGCTGTACGGCCTCGATCAGACGCTTGAGCCGCCGCACCAGCGGCTTGTGCTTTTCGATGACCGCATCGATGCGCGCGGGATCGCCAACCTTCGGATGTTTCTCGAGCAGGGTGACCCAGTCGGGCCGCTCGAGCTGGGTCTGGTAGTCCCACTCGGGATAGTGGAACGGCGACGACACCGGCGGCTTGCCTTCGCGCGCGTTGAAGGTGGTGCCGTCGTCATCGTAGAGTTCGCTCGCCAGAACCCAGATTTCCTGGGCGTCGTCGCCGGCGAACTCGACGTCGAGCCCGTTGAGCATTTCCATCACGCTGACGTACTTGCGTACCTGCGCCGGTCGGCCGGCGGCGCCGACGACCTCGAAGTCGCCTTCCGGCATCTCCCACAGGTGGCGGTTGTCGTCGCGGTAGGAGGCCGACGGCTCATCGATCCGGGCGTTGAACGGGATCTCGCGCCGCGCCGCGTCGTCGGCCAGTTCCATGCCGATCGCGACGGCGGCGTCGATGTCGTGCAGATCGGATAGCGCCTGGAAACGGCTGCGGGCGAGCGCGACCAGCGGATGGCCGTCCTGCCAGGCCTCATCGAGCAAGGCCCGGGCGATGCGATCGAGCAGCGGCCCGACGCGCTCCGGTGCGTCCGGATCGACCGGCAGCAGCGCGGACCACAGGGTCTTCAAGCCGGGAAAGGCGCGTACCGCCAAGGCTTCGACGCGGGCATCCTCGATCACGCCCACGAACGCGCGCTGCAAGGGCGTATAGCTTTCCGCGCGCGGATCGGGCCGCGAGTGCACCTGATGGGCGGCGGCGTGCGCGGCGGCCGCGCGATAGACCTCCAGGCCGGCAATGACGGGAGCCGGCGCAGGCGCCGTTGACGCGACGGAGGTGTCTTCGTCGGCCGCCGGCCCGACGTCGTCGAACGCGTCGGGCAGGTGGATGACGTACTGTTCGATGTAGGGGCGATAGCCCGCGCGCGTTTCGAAATCGCCGGAGGTCGGGCGCAGGAAGAAATCGCGGCCCCAGAGCGCGCGCAGATACATGAGCAGGCGACGCTGGACGTCGACGAACAGCACGCCGCGCTGCTCCTTCTTGAGCACGGCGCGCGCCTCGTCGCTTTCGAGCGCGAAATATGCGGCCTGCGCGGCGAAATCGCTGCGGTAGGCGGAGGCGCCCCACATCGCCCAGCGCCGCAGCCCGCCGAGCGTGAGGTGGGTCAGCAGCACGTCGAGCTTTTCGAGCATCGGCCGCAGTGCGCGAGGCACCTGCGTGAGCAGGTTGTCGAGCAGGGAAAGATAGCCTTTGAAGAGTTCCAGCTCACCCAGCCGCGCGGCGGCGGTCGGTGCCGTGGAGAACAGCAGAACCAGAACGCCGGCGCTGGTCTTGGAGTACATCTTGATCGCGCTGGAGAGCAGTTCGGCAACCGCCTGTTCGCCGATCTCCTTCGAGACCTGCGGCGCGCTTTCGATGAAGGACACGACGAGGTCGGTGCCACGGCCGAGGGCCTGGAGCCCCGCCGCGCCCTGGAGATAGGCCTGCAATCCGCGCGGGCTGAACACCCGCACGGCATCCTGCCAGTTGGCCTCCAGCACCTCTCCGGCCTGGGCGCCCAGATCGTCGAGGATATCCTGGTAATCGCTGAGATGGATTGCCATCGCCGCCTGCCCTCCCCGATGCGTTCAACCGCGACCGATCAATCCGGCCAGACCCGTTCCGGATGCAATGGCCCGCCGTGGGCGCGGGCATCGCCCGTCGATCCTGTCGCGGGCTCCGCCGCCGTCACCGCGGTCGTCAACGTCACTGCCGCGCGGGGCGCGGCCGGCGGATGCGCCGGGGATGCCACGATCGGCGCGGGCTGCTGCAGGGCAACCGGCGCTGGTGTGACGGTCCCTCGCGGCGTGGCTGGTGCGACCACCCGGGGCGGCGCCTCCTTCGCCGTGGCCTTCACGGCACCTTTCGCCGGCACCACTGCAGCCCCCCTCGCCGACTCCTTCGTCGGCACGTTCCCCGCCGGCTTCGCGATGCGCTTGTCGCCCGGAACGCCCTTGGCGCCCGCCTTGTTTGCCGGACGCCCGCGCATCGGATCAACCGGCATGGCGCGTCGCGATCGCATCCGCCGCCACGGCGAAATCGCGTTCCATGGTTCCCGGCTCTTCGCCGTTCATGCCGAGGCTGACGTTGACGTGCGTGCGGGCGAAATTGAGGTCGGGGTAGCAACCAAGCTGCTCGGACAGGGCCGCGAGGTCGTCAAGAAATCCCCGGGTCGCCCCGTAGCTCGCAAATTCGTACCGGCGCGCCAGCCGCGGCGGACGCTTCTGCACCGACCACTCACCCGAAAATTCCGCCATAACAGCTCTCCTGATGGGTTGCATCGGCAAGCATGCGCTCCAGTTCGCGAAGATGCGCCTGCTCGTCTTTCAGTAGTGCGGCAAAAAGCTGCCGAGCGGTTTCATCGCGCGTGCGGCGACAATGATCGACCGCTTCGGCATAAAGCTGCACAGCCTCCTGTTCCAACTGCATGTCGCGGACGAGGAACTCGGCCTTGTCGCGTCCGGGGCGCACCGCCGCGAGCTGGGTCGCGTTCGGGGTCAACCCCAAGGCGAGCATGTGCCGGATGATCATGGCGGCATGCCCGAGTTCCTCGCTCGCCTCGCGCCGGAAATAAGCGCACTCCGCGTCCATCCCCCACAGCGCGCACAACTGCCCCTGGGTGACGTAGTGCTGCACCACACTCATCTCGTGGTTCAGCCCCTGACGGAGATAGCCTATCGTCCGAGGGTCGCCCCGGAGAACGCGATCCAGGTTCGCCAACATGGCGACACCTTAGCGGGCGACCTCGGAGACATCCATGTCCCGACCGCTGGTCCCGGCACCGGGCGCGCGCGGCAGGATGCCTTCGACTTCGGCGTGGACGCGGGCGATGATGTGCGCCGCGACCAGGCCGTCGCCGACACGCTCGCACGCATCGGCGCCGGCACGCACCGCCGCGTTGACCGCGCCGGTCTCGCCCCGCACCAGCACCGTCACGTAGCCGCCGCCCACGAACTGCCGCCCGATCAGGCGCACTTCCGCCGCCTTGGTCATCGCGTCCGCCGCCTCGATCGCCGGAACGAGTCCGCGCGTCTCGATCATTCCCAATGCAATACCGGTCACTTCAGCCATTTCCATTCTCCTTGCGATAACGGGGAAAACCCATGTCGCCCGCCGCGGTTACGCGGACGGTGCCTTCGGCAGAATCCCTTCCACCTCCGCGTGGACGCGCGCGATGATGTGCGCCGCGACCAAGCCGTCACCAACGCGCTCGCACGCATCGGCGCCGGCACGTACCGCCGCGTTGACCGCGCCGGTTTCGCCCCGCACCATCACCGTGACGTAGCCGCCACCGACGAAATGGCGGCCGATCAGGCGCACTTCCGCCGCCTTGGTCATCGCGTCCGCCGCTTCGATCGCCGGAACGAGTCCGCGCGTCTCGATCATTCCCAATGCAATTCCGGTCACATCAGCCATTTCCAGCTCCTTTACAGTGAAAAAACACCCTATTTCCTAGGCATGCGCCTCGGATTCCCAGTGATCGATGATTCCCGCGATCGTCAGGTCGGTGAGAACGCGGGCATCACCGGATGCGTACCGGGCGGCCGAACCGCTCACGGTGAACACCCATTTGCCGGGGGGAACCCCCACCGGATCGCACGCCACGGCGAGCGCACCCTTTGCATCCGCAACCACGCGCAGCGACAGATTGCTGAGTCCGGCCACCCGGCGGGTGGCCACCAGATCCGACAGAACCTGCATGATTTCCATCAGCGCCTCTCCTCGGACTTGCCGTCCTCGACGGCCCATCGGTCGATGATTCCGACGATGGTGAGATCGGACGGATATTCCTTGCTGCCGGCCGCTTCCCGCGCCGCCGACGATCCGACACAGATGACCCAGTCGCCGGGGATGCATCCGATCGCATCCACCGCCACCTGACGCCCGCCGCCCGCCTTCTCGCGCACCACCAACAGCGGACGATGTCCCAATTCGGCGATGCGGTTGGTCGACACCAGGGTCTTTTCCACTTGCATGATCTTCATGGCGCCCTGCTCCTAGTCCACAATGATTTCGATCGGACTACCCGTAGGCAGGTCCTGGACGCTGAGTCGGCACTGCAGATCGCCTCCGGCCGCCAGCGCCGGATACCGATGCCGGATCGCATCGCGGACGCGACGCGCCTTTTCCGTCGCGCGCTCGCGCGCTTCGGGAACGCGGGCGTCGTAGCGGTAATGGATGGCGACGGGAATCGGGAGCCCATGCGCAAGGTTGAGCTTGCTGAAAATCTTGATGCCGACGTCCATGTCCGCGGCCCCCTCTTCGAGGGTGTGCAGGTGCGCGTAGTACGCGACGTTGCGCATCTGCAGCTCTTCGAAGCCGTCGCCGACGCTGATGTAGCGTTCGGCATGGCCGATGTCGGCGTAGCGGCCGCCGTGCAGTTCCTGGACGTAATCGATCTGCGACAGGTTGTTGATCAGCAGATTCACGATCAGCCGCCGCATGCCGTCATGCGGTTCGCCCTGGCCGCTCGCCCAGCCGCCCATCCGGCTTGCTGCGCGGACGGATTCGTAGACCGCGAGCCGCGCCGCATCGGCGGTCGATGCGCGGGTCTGCGCGTACAGTTCGGCGTTGTCGACGAAGCGATAGGCCGACAGGTCGCCGCGGCTGTCGGGAACGTGAATCCGCACCGCGTCGGTGTCGGTGTCGACCCCGATCAGCAGGATGTCGGTGCTCGCGCCGCAGCAGAAGGCGTTTTCGATCGCCTGGCGAAACTGCTTCAACCGGCCCAGCGCGGCGTCGATCGCCTGGTGATCGTTGCTGCCGTGGGCGGCACAGCCTTCGTGGGCCGGATCCGACGAACTGAAGTGATAGACCGCCACCTTCAGATACCGGGTGCCCGCGTCCACGGTGCTGGGAACGCCCTCGCGGAAGCGGCGAAGCTCGGTGGCAGTCCAGTTCCGGACGTCGACCTCGACATCGAACAGCGCGCCGGCATACGCCTTGCGCCAGGTGAACGAAGACAGCGGCAGGCGCAGGATGTAGCGCGACAAGCCCTTGAGCCGGCCGTCGGCGCACGGACTGATGTCGACGGTGTGGAATCCGCAGTCGAGAAAGAAGTTGCGCGTGTCCTGCACCACTTCGACCTGTTCGCGGATGTCGCGGGCGAATTGATCGGTTGCCGCGGAAAGCGCATGGAACACGCAATGGGCGTAGGCGGCCTTGACGTCGAAGCCCGTGGCCCACGCATCGTCGAGCAGGCGCGCCGGCAGTTCACAGCCCGGCGCGCAGCCCAGCGCGTCGCGCACCACACCCTGGGCGCGCTCGGCGAAGTCGGCCGTTGCCTGCAGCGCGACCACCCGCTGCAATGCCGGCACGATGCGTGCGAACCGACCCTTGACCGACTCCTCGCATTGCGCCAGCCGTGCATTGGCCGCGCGGTCCGCCAGCACATGGCGGTCGCCGCCGAGCCGCGCCGGCAAGGAACCCTGGCGGGTTCCCAGGCCGAACGGCGCGGCGGCCGGCTGCGCAGCCCGCGGCGCGACAGCCGCCATCGGCGGATGTTGCCGCTGGCTGGCGCGGGCACGCAGGGCGTAGGCGTTGCGGGTGTTCACGTCACGACTCCGTCGGGATCAGCCGCGGGCTCCGCCGGACACGGTGATGACCGCGCCCTTGCCCGCGTTGCCGGCACTGCCGGTGATGCGCGCCGGCGGCACTTCGACCCGTTCGCGCCCCTTGTTGGCCCATGCGCTCGCGGCCGCGCCCCGAGCCTCGCCGCGCAAGGTCAGGTTGCGTCCCTGCGCCCATTGGCCTTCGGTGCCGGTGACGCGGCCCGAGCGGGCCCAGTCGTCGCCGGTGATCCGCACGCCGGCATCGCGTCCCTCGCCGGTGATTCGCGCCGGAGCGACCGCCTCTTCCGCTTGCGGGGCGACCTCGGCGACGGTGCCGTGATCGTCGCGGTAGCGGAACTCCGGCGTGCCAGACACCAGCCCGGTCGCCAGGTTGATCGGGCCGGTGATGCGCCCGCCGCCGCCGTGGTTGTCGGAACCGGTGATGCGGCTCCGGAATTCCTGGGCCTGGCGCGAGGGCGACACGATGCTGAAGTCGGTCGCGGCCGGTGCCGGTTCCTCGGCGAAAGACGGGGCAACCCCGCGACCCGCCGCCGGACCGACCATCGGACGAATCGCCATCCGGGGCGCCGGGGGTGTTGCCGTGGGCCGGGGGTCCACCGCGCCACCCGGCGCAGCGCCGGCCGGGCAGCAACCGCAGCCGCAGCCGCAGGCGGCACGGGTCTGCTCGAGGCCGGCGTACGGCGTGCCGCTGACCGCGACGCCGCTTCCCGGCTCGTTGCCGGTCACGAGACCGGAACGACCCATCATGGTCCCGGAGACGGGCAAGCCACGCGGCGTCTCGCTCCGGCCGACCTTGACCGGGGGCTGCGGCGCAATGGTGTCGGGGGGGCAATAGGCTGCGTACTGCTCCTGCGCGACATATTCGTTCCCGGTGACGGGCAAGCAGCCGCCACGCTCGTCACCGGTCATCTGAGGGCGGTGGCCGATCTCCGTTCCGGTGACCGCGCTGCCGCTCAGGGTGTGGCTTTCCCCGACCTTCTCCGCACCGCCGCCGCAAATGCGCGACGATCCATATTGCGACCCGGTCACGCGCTGGCAGGACCCCGGTTCGTTGCCGGTGACCCGCTCGCTGCGGTCGACGAGGTTGCCGGTGATGCGCTGGCCATTGCGGCTCGCATCGACGCCGACCTTGACCGGCGCGGGTTCCGGCCGCGTCTGGCAGACCGAATGGAACTGCTCGTTCGACAGGTACTCGGTGCCGGAAACCTGGCGGCAGGATCCCGCCTCGTCGCCGGTCACCTTGATCGAACGTCCGACCTCGGTCCCCGACACCGGGCGACCGGCGACGGTATGGGTCAACGCGACCTTGCTCGGGCCGTTGATGGTGAAGCGCGCGGCACCGGCGTCGGCGTACTGGCTGCCGGTGATCGATCGCGCGGCACCGGGTTCCGTGCCCGTCACCCGCCCGGCACGCGCTTCATCGCTGCCGGTGACCGGCATGCCCTTGCGCTCGGTGACGCCGACCGCAACCTTGTCCGGTCGCGGCGTGATGCCGTTGGTGGCGCAGAAGTCCGCGAAGCGCTCACGCCCCAGATATTCGGTACCGGTGACGACCGTGCACGTGCCGGCCTCGTCGCCCGTGACCTTCTTCGAGCGGCCGACCTCGGAGCCCGAAACGAGCTGGCCCGAGGTGGTCGTGCTTTCGCCGACCTTGGCCGGCCCGGCCTGCGGCCGCCCTTCACAGAACGAGGAGAACTGCTCCGAGCCGATGTATTCCGTGCCGGTGACGATCCGGCAGGATCCTGCTTCATTCCCGCTCACCCGGCCTTTGCGCTCGACCTGGGTGCCGGTCACGATGCGCCCCGACAAGGTGGTACCGACTTCCACCTTGGGCGGGGCATCGCCGCGCTGCGGACGAACCCGGCCGCTGGGGCGCGCCGGCTCGGCATCGCCGCGGCCGCTGCGCGACAGCGCGACACGCCGTTGCCGCGCCAGTTCGCGACCGCTGGCGTCGGCCGCCGGCAGCACCACGCCTCCCACGCCCGCAACGCCCTTGCCCCGTCCGCGCTGCGCGGAGGCGGCATCACCCTTCGACGGCAACGCCTTCTTGCCGACGCTGGCGAGCGCCTGACGACGCTGCCGGCACAGCGCGCGCACCGAACCGCCGTCGGCGCCGAGCGCGTCGGGATTCGCTTCCACGAATTCGCAAATCTCGTCGAGCGCGGAATCCGCAAACGTCGGGGTTTCCGGCACCGACGCCGGGATGGGAACCGGCACCGAAGCGCCCGGCTCCGCGGGACGCGGCTCCGGCTGGCTCGGCTTCGCCACGACGGCCGCTGCGGGACGCGGACCGGGACGCGCCGTGCGCGCACCGCCGGACCCCTGCTTGCCGACGCGGGACATCATCGCCCGCCGCTGTCGCGCCAACTCTTTGCCGCTCATTGCAGTCTGTTCAGGCATGGTAATTCCTCAAGATCCCATCCACGGCGCCGGCGACCGGCGCCCCTTCCGTCAGGCGCCGCGATAGACGACGAACGCGGTGCCCTGGCTCTGGGAATAGTTGTCGTAGCCGATCACGCGCACGTGATGGCCGGGGTGCTCGCGATGGCACGCCTCGACTTCGGCGATGATGCGGTCGACACTCTGCTCGCCGAACATCGGCAGCTTCCACATGTACCAGAAGTGGTTGAACGAACGTTCGGGCTCGACGTGTTCGACCGACGGGTTCCAGCCGTGCGCGACGATGAACTTGATCTGTTCGCGGATCTGATCCGGGGTGAGCTGGGGAAGGTACGAGAAGGTCTCGTACTTGATGGACTGCTTGTAGTCCTGGACATCAGCCATGATGATTTTTCCTTTCGGTTCCTGGGCGTCGTTAGCGGTTCTGCACGTCCAGCTTGTCCACGGTGTCGAACTCGAACTTGATCTCCTTCCACGTTAGATCG
>JAKCCX010000063.1 GCA_021838715.1 Pseudomonadota bacterium
CCGATCTGCAGGACGTTCCTCCATGAGGGCCCGTTCAGCGCCGGTCGCTCAACAGGCGCAGCAGGCTCAGGAAGAGGTTCAGGATGTCCAGATACAACTGCAGCGTGGCGAGGATGTAGTTGGTCTCGCCCCCGAGCACGATGCGCGAGGTATCGAACAGGATGTACCCGGAAAAGACCATCGCCGAGAGCGCGGCAACCGTCAGCTGGTAGGCGCTCGACGACACGAACAAGCCGATGAGGCTCGACACGACGACGACCATCAGGCCCGCGAACAGCATCCCGGACCAGGCGCTGAAATCCTTCTTCGTCACGTGGACGTAGGCGGACAAGGCGAGGAACACCGCGCCGGTGAGGAACGCCGCCGTCGCAACCGTCGCGCTGCCGCCGGGCGTCCGGAGATACATCGAGATCAGCGGCCCGAGGCAGACCCCCTGCAAGCCGGCGAAACCGACCAGCGAAACCAGCCCCATCGCGGAATTGCGCGTGCGGAACACCGCGAAAATCATGGCAAAGCTCGCGATCATCGCGACGAGATAGGCACCGCCGCTCAGGTGCAGGCCCATCGACTCCCAGGCCACCCCGGCGGTGATGAACAGCGTCGCCGAGAGCAGCGTATAGGTGTTCTTGACCAGCTTCGATACCCCGGCCTGGCGCCGGGCATAAGCCCCAGTGACGAACGTGGGCATACATCACTCCTTTCCGTTCCGTGCGGCAACGACCCGCACAGCGCGGATTCTTTCACAATGCACGGAAGGCGTCGATTTGGGCAGCGGGGGGCTGGAAAAGTTCACGCCGGGCGGCGGGGACCCGGCCCCCCGGGGAATCACGCGTGCTTCTTGCCGCGCAGGCACATCTTCATGAACTGCTTGCGCGCATCGCCCTTCAAGCCCTTGGACTTCGCGCCCGCGTTGCACGACACCATCTTCTGCTGCTGGGCGTTCATCCCGGCCTTGGCATGATGCGGGTGCGCCGCCTTGGCAGCCGGCTTCTTCGAGCGCAGGCAGGACTTCATGAACTGCTTGCGCGCCGCGCCGTGCAGGTGCTTGGCCTTGGCGTTGCCACTGCACTCGGTCATGCGGTGGGTCTGTGCGTTGGCGGCCTGCGCCGGAACCGCCGCCACGGCGAGCCCCAGGGCGGCGGAACAGAAGGCAAGCGAAACCAGGGTCTTCCTCATGAATGTCCTCTCCTCACGTTATGGATCTTCGAATCGTTGCGTTCCGCAACGGCAAGCGCGTTTCCGGCCAACCGGTCGGGGATTGTATGCAAATTTCGCTCGGGATCAGGCCAGCGGCACCCCGTCCTGCGGCGGGTTTTTCGCGAGGTATTCCTGGATGCCGCCGAAGATCGCCCGCGCGAGGCGGCGCTGGTAGCCCTGCTCGATCAGGCGCGCTTCCTCTTCCGGGTTGCTGATGAACGCGGTCTCGACCAGGATCGACGGAATGTCGGGCGCCTTCAGCACCGCGAAGCCGGCCTGTTCGACGTAGCCGCGGTGCAGGCGATTGATGCTGCCGAGTTCGTTGAGCACGGCGTCGCCGAAGCGCAGGCTGTCGCTGATCTGCGCCGATGTCGACAGGTCCAGCACCACCTGTGAGACCTGCGGATCGCCGCGGCCGGATCCGACGCCACCGATGCGGTCGGAGTCGTTCTGCTCCCGCGCCAGTTCGGCCGCCGCCGCGCTGCTGGCGCCGCGCTCCGAGAGCGCGAACACCGACGATCCCTGCGCGTCGGGATGGATCCAGGCATCCGCATGGATGGAGACGAACAGATCCGCCCGCGCACGCCGCGCCTTGTAGACCCGCATGCCCAGCGGCACGAAGTAGTCGGACTCCCGCGTCATCAGCACGCGATAGTCCGTGCGCGATCCGATCAGGCTGGTGAGGTGGTGCGCCACCGAGAGCACCACCGTCTTTTCATAATGGCCGTGGTGTCCGACCGCGCCCGGATCCTCGCCGCCGTGGCCGGGATCGACCGCGATGACGAGCGGCCGCCGTGCGCGCGGACCGCGGCGGCGCAGCGACGGAGCCGCATTGGCTGTTTCCTCCGGCGGCTGGGCGACCGTGTCGATCACCGGGCGCTCCATCGACGGCTCCGACCGGCTCGGCGCCGGCCGGGAATCCGACACGCGCTCCGCCGACGGCGCCGGCGCCTCGCCGCGCGCGCGCAGCAGCGGCAACAGCGGATCGCCGGCGTTGGCCGGATAGAGATCCAGCACCAGCCGGTTGCGGTACGGTCCCGCGGGCGCCAGCGAAAACACCTGCGGACTCACCGCCGCCTTGAGTTCGACGACGAGGCGGACGACGCCCGAACGGTACTGGCCCACCCGCATGCGGGCGATGAACGGATCGTGCGGATCGACCTGCCGGATCTGTTCGGCGAACCGCCGCGTGAAGTCGACGCCCTGGATGTCCACCACCAGCCGCTGCGGCGACCGGTCCTGCAGCAGGAAGTAGTGAAAACGCAGGGGCGTGTCGTGCTCGATCGCGACCCGGGTGTATTCGGCCGACGGCCAGACGCGCACCGCCAGCAGCGAAGCACCCCGCGCCAGATGCGGCGTCAGCGCGAGCACGAGAGTGCCGGCAGCGCCCTGCAACAGACGCCGGCGCGTCGAGGATTGCGGGACGGCCGGCTCCGTCGCCGGCACTAGGTCTGCCGCGTCAGGATCTCGGTCAATCGATGTTGGCATCGTTCCCCCATCGGCGTATCGGCGCGGATCACCGCGCGGCGCCCGGAATCCAGCAATTCCAGGCCAATTTCCCAGTCCAGTCGGGGCAGAAACGCCCC
Source organism: Pseudomonadota bacterium (assembly GCA_021838715.1). Taxonomy (GTDB): domain Bacteria; phylum Pseudomonadota; class Gammaproteobacteria; order Burkholderiales; family Burkholderiaceae_F; genus GJ-E10. The sequence continues at coordinate 2,784 of JAKCCX010000063.1, forward strand.
CGCACGTTCGGGCCACTCGACCAGACAGACGCTGCGGGGGCCGAACCACTCCGAAAAACCCCCGTCGACAAACTCCTGGGGCGTTTTTAGGCGATAAAAATCAAAGTGATGGAAGTGTAATCTCGAAACATCGTAAAGTTCAAGCAGGGAAAACGTCGGACTCTTCACCCGGCCGGTCACGCCGGCCCGCCGCAGCAGGGCGCGCACGAGCGTGGTCTTGCCGGCGCCGAGGTCGCCGCGCAGGCCGATTCCGACTCCCGAACGCGCGATCTCGTCTTCCAGCCCGAGCACGGTGTCTGCCAAGGCCTCACCCAGCGCAACCGTTTCCGGTTCGTCGCGCAACACACGAATCAGGGGGGACAATCGAACACTCCATGAACCATGCCGTCCAGCATACCGAGTTCGCCGGCCCGCCGATCGGGGAACGAACGCCCGAACCATGGGCTGCTCTTGCCGATCGCATCCGCCGCTGGGGGGCGGAACTCGGATTCGGCGCCGTCGGCTTCGCCGACCTCGACGTATCGGAGGCGGCGCAGCGCTATGCCGCCTGGATCGACGCCGGCATGCACGGCGACATGGCCTACCTCGCGCGCCATGCCGGCCTGCGCGCCGCGCCCGGCCAACTGCAACCAGGTGCCCTGCGCGTCATCAGCGCGCGGATGGACTACCTCCCGCGCGGCACCCCGCCGGACTGGCGCGCGCGCGAGGCGGCCCGCTCCGCCCAGGACGGCGGCGCCGTCGTGTCGGTCTATGCCCGCGGGCGCGATTATCACAAGGTGCTGCGCGCACGCCTCGGCGAACTGGCGCGGCGGATCGCCCGCGAAGTCGGCCGCGAGGCCTATCGCCCCTACTGCGACAGCGCACCGCTGCTCGAAGTCGAGTACGCGCGCAAGGCCGGCATCGGCTGGCGCGGCAAGCACACGCTCCTGCTGACCCGCGACGCGGGCTCGATGTTCTTCCTCGGCGAAATCCTGACCGACCTGCCCTTGCCGGTCGATGCCCCGCAGTCCTCCCACTGCGGCCGCTGCGTGCGCTGCATCGACGCCTGCCCGACCGGTGCGATCCTCGGCCCCTACCGGCTCGACGCCCGGCGCTGCATTTCCTACCTGACGATCGAACACCCCGGCGCCATCCCCGAGGACCTGCGCCCCGCGATCGGCAACCGCATCTACGGCTGCGACGACTGCCAGCTCGTCTGCCCCTGGAACCGCCACGCCCGCGCCTCGGCCCTGCCGGACTTCGATGTGCGCAACGGTCTGGATTCGGCCGGTCTGGCGGAACTGTTCGCCTGGACGCCGGCGCAATTCCGCGAACGGCTTGCCGGCAGCCCGATCCTGCGGATCGGCCATGAACGCTGGCTGCGCAACATTGCCGTGGGCCTGGGGAATATCCAGACCCCGGTCCAGGCCAGCCCGACGACGGTCGCGGCCTTGTGGTCCCGGGCCGATCACGAATCCGCGCTGGTCCGGGAACACGTCCGCTGGGCCCTCCGGCGACATGATGTCGAGGTATAATCCCGCGCTTCGCTGTTGTAGCTCAGTTGGTAGAGCAGCTGATTCGTAATCAGCAGGTCGGAGGTTCGACTCCTCTCAACAGCACCAGGAATATCAACGGCTTGCCCTCGGGCAGGCCGTTTTCGTTTGGGGCCGGGGTTACGCCAGGAGCGATTTCGCCCCCTTCCCCGGTCCCGCGGCAGCGCCGCCCTCCCGAATCCCTTCGCCATCGCGCGCCCATGCCCGCGAGCGGCCGCGACCGGCATCCGCGCCGGACAATCCGTCCGGCATCAAGTGACTCCAATGGGCTGGACGAAGGCGGCGCGACCACCAATCGACAACCGAAACGCTACACTATACATTCCATCCATCGCGATCAAGTCATTCCAGCACAAGGGACTGAAGGCGTTTTTCGAGGCCGGGAGCAAGGCCGGCATCCAGCCGCACCACGCAGCGAAGCTCCGGCGCCAGTTGCTGCGCCTGGATTCCTCGAAAGAGCCATCGGACATGGCCTATCCCGGATGGGACTACCACCCGCTGCATGGCGACCTCGCTGGTCACCATGCGGTAACGGTAAACGGCAATTGGCGGATGACCTTCATGTTCGAGGACGGCGACGCCGTTCTGGTCGATTACCAAGACTACCAACTAAGAGGAATGCCATGAGCAGGATGCACAACCCTCCCCACCCCGGCGAAGCGCTCCGGGAACACGTATTGCCGGCGCTGGGGCTGACCGTGACCGAGGCCGCGCAACAACTCGGCGTGACGCGCGCCGCGTTTTCCCGCGTCATCAACGGGAAGGCGGCAATTTCGCCGGAGATGGCGCTACGCCTGGAGGGCTGGCTTGGAAAGGATCGCGGGGGACGCGCCGACGTGTTCCTCGCGGAGCAGATGGCCTACGACCTGTGGCACGCGCGGAAAGCCGGCGCCCCGAAGGTCAAGCGCGCACCAAGCATGGCCGCATAGTGGACATCGGCGAATTCCTCACGCAATTCGCCGCGGCAAGGGGATTACGCCGGAAGAGGCGTACCAGGAAATGAAGTGGCATCCCGTTCTACCCGCAGATCCATCGGAGAAAAAATATGGGGTATCCGGATTTGGCTGTGTTTCCAGGGTGACTGCGGGCATGGCGTAACGCGAATGTAAAACCGGATTTCGTTGCTGCTTTTCCGGTAGCGTCATGCAATACTGAATCCGGATTGTGTTGTGGGAGGCATCATGAAGCCGTCGCAAGTTTTGGAATCGCATCGGGCCGAGATCCGGCGCATCGTGGCCGCGCACCGCGCGCGGAATGCCCGCGTCTTCGGGTCCGTGGTTCACGGCGATGACACGGAAGACAGCGATCTGGACATCCTCATCGATCCGACGCCCGACACCACCCTCTTTGACATTGGCGCCATCCGCCACGAACTGCTGCAGCTCCTTGGCGTTCCCGTGGACGTCCTGACGCCCAAGGCGCTGCCCGAGAAGTTCCGTGCGACCGTGCTTGCCGAGGCGGTGCCGGTATGAGCCGCGAGCAGCAACGCCTCGCCGATTACTTGGCGCACATCCTCGAAGCTATTGAGCGGATCGAAAAGTACACGGAGGATATGAGCGAGGTGGCGTTTCTGGACAATCCGAAGACCCAGGACGCCGTCATCCGAAACATCGAGATCATCGGCGAAGCCAGCAACAACATCGAGAAGCGCTACCCGGAGTTCGCGGCCGCGAATTCTGCATTGCCGCTCTCATCCGCCTACGAAATGCGCAATGCCGTGGCTCACGGTTACTTCAAGGTGGACCTGGAAATCGTCTGGAAGACGATTCACACCAACTTGCCGGAGTTTTACCAACAGGCGAAAAAGGCTGCGCAAAGCCTGCCGCGGGATGGGAGCAGCCCGCCGGATTCCGAATCGGAGTCGGAGCCACCGTCGGATGACGGATTCAAGATGTGAGTAACGCATGCCCGCGAACGTCCTGAACCTGCCTGGCTACACGGTCCTGCGCGTTGAGGAAACCGACCACGACCACCACGTAACGGCGGAGGCATCGAACCCGCCGAAGGCTTGCCCGGCGTCAATGCCAAGCGGGAGATGACCGACCGGCTGGTGAAGTGGATCGGCCAACGGTCATTGAAGGCTACCTTCGCCTCGATTGCCGAGGAAATCGGCATCGACGAGAAGACCGTCCGGAACATCTTCCGGGACTACATCAACGAACTCGAGCGCACGGTGCGGTTCGAGACGCCGAAGTGGATGGGGATCGACGAAATCCACCTGATCCAGCCGCGCTGCGTGATCTCCAACATCCAGAACAACACCATCGTCAACGTGCTTCCGAACCGGGAACAGAGGACGGTGGCGACCTACCTCACCGGGCTGGAAGGCAAGGACGCCGTCCAGTACGTCGCGATGGACATGTGGACGCCGTACCGCAACGCGGTCCACGCGGTGCTGCCCGACGCCCGGATCGTCATCGACAAGTTCCATGTCGTCCGGATGGACCCAGAACTATCCCCTGCTGGGAGAGGCGTACGGGCTCAAGGAGGCGTTCTTCGGGATCTACGAGGACTCCGACACCCCGGACATGGCCCGGCGGAACCATGACGCCTGGAGCCGGTCCATTCCGCCCGAAATCGCGCCGGCGTTCGCCGATCTGACGCGGGCCTGGTCGAATTGGGAGCCGTACATCCTGTCCTATTTCGACCACCCGATCACCAACGCCCACACCGAAAGCCTGAACTCGCTGATCCGACTGCTGGAATCCGGCCGGCTATGACCGCTGAAAACACAGCCAAATCCGGATACCCAAAATATATTCCTGGACTTGCGGCATCGCGGCGTGTATTGTGGCGGTGCTTTCATTAAGGTTCGATCTTCCTTCGGTTTGTCCTGATCCGTTTGCGCCCCTTGCCGGGCTGCCTTCCTCAGTTCTCCCCAGGTTCACGTTTCTTGATCGTTAGCTCGGCGCGGGGCGTTCTCGCAGCCGATCACCTCTCTTTACCTTTCAAGGAACGAGAAAATGGCAAACGGCACCGTAAAGTGGTTCAACGACGCAAAAGGCTTCGGCTTCATCACCCCCGAAGACGGCGGCAAGGACTTGTTCGCGCACTTTTCTGAAATCCAGGCCGGCGGCTTCAAGTCGCTGAGCGAGGGTCAGCGCGTGCAATACATCGTCAAGCAAGGACCGAAGGGGGAACAGGCGTCCGAAATCCGGATCGCCTGACGAGTCCGGCAACGATCGGAGCGCAGGCTGCTGCCGCACTCCGATCGCGCTCCCTGCGCCGCGCGTCGTGCGCGGCGCAACCCCTTCCCATCGGTCGGATGGTGGGCCAGCGGCCCCCTGCGTCCGGCTTTCGCGCGCGCCGACCTCGGCGCGGCCGGCGATTCGAACTCCCTGGAGGACCCGACGTGGCGAAAGAAGAGCATATCGAGATGAATGGAGTCGTGCATGAAGTGCTGCCCGACTCGCGGTTCCGTGTCACGCTGGACAACGGACATAATTTGATCGCCTATTCCGCCGGCAAGATGCGCAAGCACCACATCCGCATCCTGGCAGGCGACAAGGTATCGCTGGAAATGTCGCCCTACGACTTGAGCAAGGGGCGCATCACGTTCCGTCACATCGAGTCGCGATCGGCGGGCCGGCCTCCGCGGCGCAGGACCTAACACCGGACTGTCCGTCGCGAAGCGCGGCGGACGCAGCAACCCGGACCCAACGAGCTGGACTCAACGACCTGCCTTCGCGCAGGTCGTTTTCGTTCTGTCCACGGCGCCGGTCTGCGCTTCGCGCAACAGCCAGTTCCGGAATGCCGACAGCCGCGGTCTCGCGGCATGTTCCGCCCGATAGACGACGTAGTAGGCCAAGGGCGACGGACACGAAATCTCGCGGAACAACCGCACCAGCCGGCCCGCCGCGAGATCGTCCTGCACCATCACGCTGCGGGCCAGCGCGACGCCGTGCCCCTCGATCGCCGCCTGCAGGACGGCGGCCGAATTGTTGATCCGCAGGCCGTGGGGAGTCGGGACATCCCGCTCACCGGCCTCCCGCAGCCAGGTGTCCCAGGTCGGAAAGCCCGTGTGGCGCCCCATGGACACATCGTGGATCAGCGGCACCCGCTTCAGATCGCCCGGCACGGTCATCTGCCCGTGCGCCGCCAGCAGGCTGGGCGAGCACACCGGGTACACCTCCTCGTCCATCAGCTTGTCGGCCACCAGCCCCGGCCAGGTTCCCGTGCCATAGCGCACCCCGATGTCGATGCGGTGGGCGACGAAATCCACGCCCTTGAGATCGGTGTCCAGCCGCAGGTCCGTGGGCCATTCGGAGCGGAAGCGCTCGATTCGCGGCAGCAGCCACTTGGCGGCGAACGACGGGCTCACCGCGACCGTCAGCACGCCGCCGCCCAGCCCCTCCTTGAGACGTTCCAGACCCAGCGTCAGGCTGTCGAACCCCGCCCGGATGTCCGGCAGCGCCCGCTCCGCCGCCTCCGTCGGAACCAGCCGCACCCCCGGTCGGGTGCCGCGGTGGAATAGCGGAGCGCCGAGCCAGTCCTCCAACGACCGCACGAGCTGGCCCACGGCGGCGGGCGTGACATGCAGCTCCGCCGCGGCGGCGGAAAAGCTCTTGTGGCGCGCACTGGCTTCGAATGCGCGCAAGGCGTTGAGGTAGGCGGGCGTCTTCATCGCAATAAAGAATTTCTTTCAACTCGAAACACTTTATCGCGTTTGCGCCCGATCCGGAACGGGCCAACAATATCGCCCGCTGCTCGCCGCGCCGGCCGCCGGATGCGTCCGGCGGCAAACCGCCGCTCCGATGCTTCGGCGCGCGGTATGGTTGGAAAGCTTTGCTTTTCGATTCCAGCAAGCCGTTGCCACGGCGGATCGATCGTAGAGGGAACTGCATGGACAACATCATTCCGGACGTCGCGCTGATCGACAACAGCGACGAACGCGCACCGCTCGTGCTCGTGCTCGACTGCTCGGGCAGCATGGCCGAAGACGACAAGATCCACCTGCTCAACGATGGTCTCAAGACTCTCGAGGCCGAACTCAAGAAGGATCCGATCGCCGCGCGCTGCGGGCGCGTGCTCGTCATCTCCTTCGGCGGCGACAACAACATCGAAATCATGGGCGACTGGACCGACGCCATGGACTTCACGCCCCCCGAACTCCATGCCGGCGGCATGACCCCCCTGGGCGCCGCCATGCGCTGCG
>JAKCCX010000064.1 GCA_021838715.1 Pseudomonadota bacterium
AATCGATGATGCGCTGATCGAAGTCTTCGCCGCCGAGGAAGGTGTCGCCGTTGGTCGAGAGCACTTCGAACTGCTTTTCGCCCTCGACGTCGGCGATCTCGATGATCGAGATGTCGAAGGTGCCGCCACCGAGATCATAGACGGCGATCTTGCGGTCGCCGCGTTCTTCCTTCTTGTCCAGGCCGAAGGCGAGCGCCGCCGCGGTGGGCTCGTTGATGATGCGCTTGACGTCCAGACCCGCGATCCGGCCGGCATCCTTCGTGGCCTGCCGCTGCGAATCGTTGAAATACGCCGGGACCGTGATGACGGCCTCGGTCACCGGCTCGCCGAGATAGTCTTCGGCGGTCTTCTTCATCTTGCGCAGCACCTCGGCGGAAACCTGCGGCGGCGCGATCTTGGTGTCGCGCACGTCCACCCAGGCGTCGCCGTTGTCGGCCTTGACGATCCGGTAGGGCATCAGACCGATGTCCTTCTGCACTTCCTTTTCCTCGAAGCGACGGCCGATCAGGCGCTTGACCGCATAGAGCGTGTTGCGCGGGTTGGTCACCGCCTGGCGCTTGGCCGGAGCGCCCACGAGGACTTCGCCGTCCTCCATGTAGGCGACGATCGAAGGCGTCGTGCGCGCGCCTTCGGCGTTCTCGATGACCTTGACCTGCCCGCCTTCCATGACCGCGACACAGGAGTTGGTCGTGCCGAGGTCGATACCGATGATCTTGCCCATTTCCCTTTTTCCCTTCTTGCTGCGCCGCCTGCGGCGCGATTGCGTAGATTTCCGGAAACCCGGGATCTCGATGGGGCCCTCAGGCCCCGGACTGATCCGAACGTGCGGCCGATCGGCCCGGTTTCAAGTCCCCTGCGCCACGGTGACCAACGCCGGCCGCAGCACCCGGTCGGAAATCATCCAGCCCTTCTGCAGCACCGCCACCACGTGGTTGGGCGGCGGATCGCCCTGGGTCGGAACCGCGGAGATCGCCTGATGGCGGTGGGGGTCGAACTTCTCGCCGATCGGGTTGATTTCCGTGAGGCGGCCGCGCTCGAACGCAGCCCGCAGCTGCCGCAGGGTGATGTCCACCCCCTCGCGCAGGGTCGCCGCGCTCCCGGACTCGTCCTGCAACGCCTTTTCGAGGCTGTCGAATACGGGCACGAGGGCCTCCGCAAACGACTCGACGGCGAATTTGTGCGCCTTCGCGATATCTTCCTGGGCGCGCCGCCGGACGTTTTCCGTCTCGGCGCGGGCGCGCAGGAACAGTTCGTGGTTCTCTTCGGCCAGCGCCCGGGCTGCCGCCAGCGCGGCATTCAGATCCATCATCGGATCGGCGCTCGCGCCGATCTCCAGCGATTCGGCCGGTGCGCCGGCCTGGTCGTTCTTTTCGTTGTCCGGACGTTCGGTGCCGGTCATGCAGCCCCCCATCAGCTCGTTGGTTCAAGGTTGGCGCTCACGCGGTCGCGTGGCCCAGACCCCCGATCTGGGGATGGTCGATCGAAATTCAAGAGGTCGCGGCTTCCGGCCCCCGAACGGTCAGGACGCGGAGGAAGCCCCCGGCCAGCCCTGGAGGTGACGCTCCACCAGGTCGGCCAGCGCCGAGATGAACCGCGGCGCGGCATTGAGGCAGGGAATGGCATGGAATTCCCGGCCACCCGCGGTAAGGAAATCCTTACGGGCCTCGATCGCGATCTCTTCGAGGGTCTCGAGGCAGTCGGAGACGAATCCCGGGCACAGCACATCGACGCGCCCCACCCCGGCGCGTCCCCACGCACGCAAGGTGTCGACGGTGTAGGGCTCGATCCAGCGGGCGCGGCCGAAACGGGACTGGAAGCTCACCGCCCACATCTCCGGCGGCAGCTGCAGAACCTCGGCCAGACGTTGCGCCGTGCGCAGGCATTGCTCCTGGTACGGATCGCCGAGGGTGATGTTGCGCTGCGGCAGTCCGTGGAAGCTGAGCAGCAGACGGTCGGGGCGGCCGCGGACATCCCAAACCGCCAGCACCGACTGCGCCAAGGCGTCGACATAGCCCGGATCGTCATGGAAATCCCGCACCCAGCGCAGCTCGGGCACGTCGCGCTGGTCGAGCATCCAGTGCATCACCCCGTCGAGCACCGAGGCCGTGGACGTCGCGGAATACTGCGGATACATCGGCAGCACGAGGATCCGGCCGACGTGGGCGTGGCGCATGCGGTCGAACGCCGCCGCCAGGGACGGCTCGCCGTACCGCATGGCAAGTTCGACGTCGACCGACAGTCCCCGGCTCGCCAGCTCCAGCGCCAGCTGGTGCTGCTGCCGGCGCGAGTAGACCAGCAGCGGCGAGCCCTCCGGCGTCCAGATGCCGGCATAGCGCGCCGCCGCATCGCGGCCGCGCCGCGGCAGGATGACCCCTTGCAGCAAGGGACGCCAGAGGATCTGCGGAATTTCGACCACCCGCGGATCGAGCAGGAATTCCTTCAGATAGGTGCGCACCGCCGCCGGCGTGGGCGCTTCCGGCGTGCCGAGGTTGACGAGCAACACCGCCGTGCGGGCCGGGGTTTCGGTGGGGGAATCGGGCTTCAGATCGGGTTCTCCTCGTTCTTGCGCGGGTCCGGGCGGCCACTCAGTCCCGGGACAGCGCGCCGGACAACAATTTTGCCGTGATGTCGACGATCGGGATCACGCGTTCGTAGGCCATCCGCGTCGGCCCGATGACCCCCAGCGTGCCCACGATCTGGCCGTTGGCTTCGTAGGGGGCGGCCACCAGGCTCATCTCCTCGAGCGGAACCAGTTCGGATTCGCCGCCGATGTAGATCTTCACGCCTTGCGACCGGGTCGATTCGTCGAGCAGGCCGGCCAGGCGCGTCTTGTGTTCGAACAGATCGAACAGGGCACGCAGCTTCCCCATGTTGCCGGCGAGGTCTTCCACCTCCAGCAGCTTGCGCTCCCCGGAGATGACCACCGGCTCCGCCTCTTCCACGGCGTCGGCGCCGACCTCGACCGCGGCGTTCATCAGGGCCAGGATTTCCCCGCGCAACTGCAGCAGGTCGCCCTGCAGCCGGGCCCGCGCCTGCTCGAAGCTCATGCCGGCGAAATGCTGGTTGAGCGCGTTGGCCGCCTCGACCAGTTCGCCCTGGCTGTATGGATGCCGCGTCCGCAGGATGCGATTCTGGACGTCGCCGTCGGGCGCGACCACGATCATCAGGATCCGCCGCTCCGACAGGCGCAGGAACTCCACCTGGCGGAACGCCATCGCGCGACGCGGCGCCAGGACGATGCCGGCGAAATGCGACAGGTTCGAGAGCAGCTGTGCCGCCGTCTGGATCGCCCGCTGGGGCTCGGCCAGCTGCATCCGGCCCTGCAGGATTTCCTGGGCGGCGCTCTCCAGCGGCTGCACCGTGAGCAAGGTGTCGACGAACAACCGGTAGCCGCGCGGCGTCGGCACCCGCCCGGCGGAGGTGTGCGGGCTCGCCACGAACCCCATCTCCTCCAGGTCGGCCATCACGTTGCGGATCGTGGCCGGAGACAGGTCCAGCCCCGAGATCCGGGACAGCGCGCGCGACCCCACGGGCTGCCCCTCGGCGATGTACCGTTCCACCAGGGTCTTGAGCAGAAGACGAGCGCGCTGATCGAGCATGGCTACCGAAAATGAGACCCCGACCCTGCGGAAACCGCAACGAGGCCCGGGAACGACGGCCAATTCTTGCATAATCGGCGCCACGATGAACGCCCCCTTCCCCACCGCCGCGCTTTTTGCGAAATCCCGCGGCGACGCCAATCGGCCGTCGCTGGCCGCGGCGTTGGCCCGGATCGTCGACATTGTCGAGGGGGCGGGGTCGGCGCTGCTGCTGCACGCCGATGCGCACGACGCCCTGGGAGATGCCGCCGGGGGGCGGCAGGCGCACAGCCTGGCCTCGATCGGCGCCCAGGCCGACCTGGCGATCGTCCTCGGCGGCGACGGCACCATGCTCGGCATCGCGCGCGATCTCGCCGCCTACGACGTCCCTCTGATCGGCATCAACTTCGGCCGGCTCGGGTTCATCACCGACATCGCCCTCGACCGGATCCCCGACGTGCTCGGCTCCATGCTCGCCGGGAACTTCGAGGCCGATCGCCGCGCCATGCTGGCGGGCGAGGTGGTCCATGCCGGAGAAACCGCGCTGCACGCCCATGCGCTCAACGACGTCGTCGTGTCGCACGGCGCGGCGAGCGGCATGATCGCGTTCACGGTGCGCGTGAACGGCGTGAACATGTACAACCTGCGCGCCGACGGCATCATCCTGTCGACGCCGACCGGGTCGACCGCGTACGCGCTGTCCGCCAACGGTCCGATCCTGCACCCGGCGCTCGCCGGTCTGGTACTCGTGCCGGTTGCGCCGCACTCGCTGTCGGCGCGGCCGATCGCGATCCCGGACGGCATGGAAGTGGAGATCGAACTCACGGAAGGGCGGGCCGCCTGCGCCTATTTCGACATGCAGTCCTATCGGGCGCTCAAACCCGGCGACATCGTGCGCGTGCGGCGGAGCGAACACGCCGCGACCCTGCTGCACCCGCCCGGATACAACCATTTCGCGACCCTGCAGCGCAAACTGCACTGGAACGTGATGGCGAGCGACGACAGTGGACGCTAAGCAACCGGCATCCGCACCGCGCCCGCCTTCCCGGTTTCGCCGCCCCGGCGAGGCGGGGAGCGCGCGCGGCGCGAAGCGGCAGACATCCCGCGCGTGAAGGGTCGGCCATGCTGCGCTCCCTCGCCATCCGCGACTTCATCATCGTCGAAAACGCCGACCTCGAGTTCGAGGGCGGGTTCACGGCCTTCACCGGCGAAACCGGCGCGGGCAAATCCCTTTTGATCGACGCCCTCGAATTCGTGCTCGGCGGACGCGCGGAGGGAGACTGGGTGCGCGAGGGCGCTTCCCGCGCGGAGGTCGCGGCGGAATTCCAATGCACCGAAGCGGCCTGGGCGTGGCTTGCGGAACAGGACTTCCCGAGCGCCGCCGACGGCGATCGCGCCCATCCGGGCACCGTGCTCGTCCGCCGCACGCTCGACGTTTCGGGCCGCAGCCGGGCATTTCTCGACGGCGCCGCGGCAACCCTGGCCCAGTTGCGGGCATTCGGCGCCTTCGTTCTCGACGTGCACGGCCAGCATGAGCACCAGTCCCTGCTGCGCCCGGCGGCGCAGCAACGCATGCTCGACGACCACGGCGGGCTGACCCGTTCGGTTGCGGAAGTCGCCGCGTCCTTCGCGCGCTGGCGCGACGCCCGGCGCGCCGTCGAAGAGGCGGAATCGGGGATGCGCGCGGCGCAGGACCAACGCGAACGGCTCACCCAGATCGCCGCCGACCTGGAGCATCTCGCCCCCGAGCCGGGCGAGTGGGAGCGGATCGAAACCGAACAAAAGCGCCTCGCGCACGGCGCGACCCTGATCGAAGGCGCACGGTCCGCCCTCGATGCGATTGCCGAGGCCGACGATTCCCTGCAGTCCCGTCTGGCCCGCATCGCCGGGCAACTCTCGGCGCTCCTCGACTATGACGCCCGTCTGCAGGCCGCCTGCGATGCCGTCGAGGCCGCAACGATCCAACTGGACGAAGCGCAACGCGAGCTTGCCCATTACCTGTCGCGCTCGGAACTCGACGAGGCCCGGCTTGCCTACGTCGAAGGCCGCGTCGCCGCGCTCCACGCGGCGGCCCGGCGCTGGCGCTGCGCACCGGCGCAACTGCACGAAGAACTCGCGCAGGCGCAGGCGCAGTTGCGCAGCCTCGATCAGGCCGAAGACATGGGGGCCTTGCGGGAAGCGGCGCGGCGGGCGGAAGAGGACTACCGCACGCGCGCAGCCGCCCTTTCCGCGGCGCGGGCGCAAGCGGCCGATGCGATGTCGGGCGCGGTCACGCGGGCGATGCAGGACCTGGCCATGGCGGGCGGGCGCTTCGAAGTGCGGCTGCAGGCTGGCGAACCGTCGGCGTACGGCACGGAACGGGTGGAGTTCGTGGTCGCGGCCCACGCGGCCGGAACGGCGCGCCCGCTGGCCAAGGTCGCCTCAGGCGGCGAGTTGTCGCGGATCGGGCTGGCGATCTCGGTCATCGCCGCCTCCGCGAATCCGGTCCCGACCTTGATCTTCGACGAGGTCGATGCCGGCATCGGCGGGCAGACCGCCGCGGTCGTCGGCCGTCTGCTGCGTCAACTGGGAGGGCTGCGCCAGGTGTTCTGCGTGACCCACCTGCCGCAGGTCGCGGCGAGCGCCGAACATCACTTCACCGTGCGCAAGTCGCAACACCCCGACGGCCGTCCGCTTTCGCAGACCGAGCGCCTCGACGACGCGGCGCGCATCGAAGAGGTCGCACGGATGTTGGGCGGTGCGGAGATCACGTCGCTCACGCGCCGGCACGCCCAGGAAATGATCGGCTCGCGTTGACTGCCGCCGGCCGGCGGGACGCCCCCGCAAGGGGACGACGTCCCGCGCGCTTTCCGGCGACGATGCGGCGGCGATGCCCCGCTTACGCCAGATGACCCGGGTGCGCCGCGTCGACGGCCCCCCGGTTCGGGCAATTTTCCCGCTTGCAGGTGCCGTAGAGGGCAAGCGCGTGGTCCTGCAACTCGAACCCCCGCTCCGCGGCAACGCGGCGCTGCCGCTCCTCGATCTCGGAATCGATGAATTCCTCGACGTGGCCGCAGTTCAGGCAGACGAGGTGATCGTGGTGCGAGCCTTCGTTGAGCTCGAACACCGCCCGCCCGGCCTCGAAATGGCGCCGGGACAACAGCCCCGCATGCTCGAACTGGGTCAGCACCCGGTATACCGTCGCCAGGCCGACATCGACGCGATCCGCGCTCAACAGGCGATATACGTCTTCGGCACTGAGGTGGCGCGATCCGGATTCTCCGGCATGTCGCTGAAAAATTTCGAGGATCTTCAAACGCGGGACCGTTGCTTTGAGTCCGCTGACTTTCAATTCGGCCGAGTTGGGATTGCGGGACATGTCAACCTTTTTCGATGAATCCTACCGGTATCATAGTGAGTTGGTGATCACCTTACCGTAGCGAGTTTTGTTCAAGTTTGTCCTGGATCATGAAAATACGACGTGCGGCACGGCCCTGTGCGAACCCCCAGCGGACGTCCGGCCCGTCCCGTTTCCCACCGCGCGCGCTGGCCGGGCTGCCGCTCGCCGCGCTGCTCACCGCGACGGCGCTCGGAACCAGCGCCTGCTCGACGAACTGGATTCCCTACTTCGCCCGGCCTTATCGCCCCGACGTCCAGCAGGGCAACATCATCACCAAGGAAATGGTCGAACAACTGCGCCCGGGCATGACGCAGGACCAGGTCCGCTTCCTGCTCGGAACCCCGATGCTGCGCGACATTTTCCACCAGGATCGCTGGGATTACCCATACTACCTGCAGCGTGGCAACGGCAGCACGCAGCTGCGCAAGCTGACCGTCTTTTTCGACCGCTCGGGCCGGCTGGCCCGCTTCCATAGCGACAAGATGCCGACGGAAACCGAAGCGGACAAACTGATCATCGGGAAGAAAGCGAAGAAGTGAAGATCGCCATCGCAGGATGCACGGGCCGCATGGGCCGCGCCATCATCGAAGCGGCCCTGGCCGCTCCGGACGTCGAAATCGTCGCGGCGATCGATCGTGCCGAGAGCGCGGACATCGGCCGCGACTGCGCGGAATTCCTCGGGCGCACGATCGGCGTGCCGGTCGCCGCGGAACTGCGGGAGATCGAGCGGGCGGAAGTGCTGATCGATTTCACGCGCCCGGACGCGACGCGGGCGCACCTGGAGGTCTGCGCCGGGGCCCGCGTCGGCGCGGTGATCGGCACCACGGGCTTCGATTCCGCCGGGAAGGCCGCGATCGCCGCGGCGGCGGAGCGGGCTCCCGTCGTCTTCGCCCCCAACATGAGCGTCGGCGTGAATGCGATGGTGCGCCTGGTCGAGCTGGCCGCGAAGATGCTGGCCGAGGGATACGACATCGAGGTCATCGAGGCCCACCATCGCCTGAAGGTCGATGCGCCGTCGGGCACCGCGCTGCAGCTGGGCGAGGCGGCCGCCCGCGCCACGGGGCGGCAACTGGCGGACTGCGCCGTATACGAGCGCTACGGCAACATCGGCCCGCGGCCGGCGGGCAGCATCGGCTTCGCGACCATCCGCGGCGGCGACATCATCGGCGACCATACGGTGCTCTTCGCCGGCACCGGCGAGCGCATCGAAATCACCCACCGTTCCGCGAGCCGCATGACCTATGCCATGGGTGCGCTGCGCGCGGCCCGGTTCATCCACGGGCGCGCAGCGGGCCTGTTCGACATGCAGGATGTCCTCGCCGCGGCGTAGGCGCCCGGTTTCGCTGCGAATCGGCGCCGTCGCGCTGGCCGCGATGGCGGCGATGGCGGCGTGCTTCTCTCCGGCGGCGTCCGCCGGCGTCGGGGTTGCGGCAATCGACGATGCCGGGCGGGAGATCCGTCTTGCGCAGCCGGCGCATCGCATCGTCAGTCTGTCGCCGGGAATCACGGAACTGCTGTTTTCCGCGGGCGCGGGAGCGCGCATCGTCGGAACCGCGGAGGATTCGGATTATCCGGCCGCGGCGCGCGGCATCGTCCGCATTGCGCGCAATGCGGGAATCGACATCGAGCGGGTCGCGGCGCTGCGTCCGGACCTGATCGTGGCGTGGGGCAGCGGCTACTCGCCGGCGCGGCTGGATGCGCTGCGCAGTCTCGGCATTCCGGTCTACATCGTGGAGCCGCGGACGCTGTCCGGCATCGCGGTCGACGTCGAGCGCATGGGCATCCTCGCGGGATCTCCTGCGGCGGCATCGGCGGCGGCGGCGCGGTTCCGGTCGCGCCTGGGGGACCTGCGCGCGCGCTACGCGGGGCGCACGCCGCTGCGGGTCTTCGTGCAGATCTGGTCCGACCCGCTCATGACGCTCTCCGGCCGGCATGTCGTCAGCGAAATGTTGCGCGTCTGCGGGGCGCGCAACGTATTCGCGCAACTGCCGGGCATCGCGCCCGCGGTGGATGCGGAGGCGGTGCTCGCGGCCGATCCGGATGCGATCGTCGCTGCGGAGCCGGGCGATCGGTCGGATGCGGACGATGGCGCGCTGGATTTCTGGAAGCGCTTTCCGCGGCTGCGCGCGACGGCGCACCATGGCTTCGTCTTTCTGGATGCCGACGAGCTGGATCGGGGAAGCCTGCGGGTGCTGGATGCGACGCAGGCGCTCTGTGCGCGGCTGGCGCGGATTCGCGAAGCGTCGATGGTTTCTCGCGATCGCTGATGCGGGGGTGCGGGGATGCGGGGATGCGGGGATGCGGGGATGCGGGGGTGCGCAGGCACGCTGCGGCTGTACTCCGTCGGAGCCGGCTACGCGGTGGTCGCCCCTGCGGGGCGACTGCGCT